>CAXTQE010000068.1:0-19082 GCA_964246225.1 uncultured Acidobacteriaceae bacterium
GTTCCTTGCTAGTCTCTGATTCGGAAGCTGGACGATCTTTACAGCGAGCTGCGCCGATTGGAGTCAATTTGATAAACCTTGCCATACGGAGGACGAGTCCCTGGTCCTCAAGAGCTTCACAGAGCGAATAGACGTGCTTTGGAAAGCTGATGCCCAGTTTTGCTCGCGATGCACTCCCAAGATGCCGTATTACCTCCTGAATCGTGCGAGCACTGACATACGGCCTCCATTACGGCTTCGCTGTCGATATTCCGCCAATCCTGACTTTCCATTGCATCTCCGTCCTGATATGCGGCGATCCATGCATCGGCTTCAGTGATAGCCCGGTCAGCTGCCTCGTACTCGGAAATCCTGCTATCCACGTTGATGGTCTTAACAACGTGTTTTGGGGATTCTGCCTCGACAATCTCGACCTTCGCCCAATAAATGGGTGAGTAGACAGGATGCGTGGACACGCCATGCGTCATCGATCTGCGCAAATCTTTTGGCATTGTGCTCCTCGGAATAAGAACATGATAAAGGACATTATCATGCGTGGTTATGGAGGGGAAGCAGCCTGTGAAGGTACTGCCTCCCAAGCCGCTTACTGAGCGCTGTGCGACATCCATCCTTCCTCATGGAAGACGCCCCCATCCTCATCGATGTACCGAACCAATAGTTCATCGTTCGTCATGTCGATGCTGACGTATCCGCTATAGGCCAGGCCACCCGGATAGCCTCGGTAGTTCAGTTGGGCGAAGGCCATCAGTGGCTGGCCACTCTCGTCTTTGTCCGGAAATTTCTCCGTTTGAATGTCATGCGGAAAGGAACCATGACCGATCAGACGGGCACGGTACGGTAAGCGCGTGTCTTCGTAGATGTAGCACTTGTGCTGGTGGCCAAAGAACCAGCCCTCGATCGGCCGTCTGTTCCCCTCCTGCAGTTCGACTACCTGAGTGCGGAGCGTGGCACCGGCATTGTGTTCAGGGAGATTGGCAGAACAGGGTTGATTGTGCGTAAGAAAAACATGCTTGCGGTCCACTGCCCCGTCCATCTGGTTCTGCAGCCATTTCCATTGCGCGTCTAGGCGAGTGTCTTCGGGCGTGTGGAAACATCCACTTACATAGGCGGTGTCCAGTCCGTAAAAGTCCCACTTCGGGGAACGCAGCACAAAGTAGCTTGCCTTCTGTCCGAACGCGGGAAGGACGACATTGAAATATCCATCTCCGCCCGAGTACATCTCGTGATTGCCGTTGAGCGAGAAGCTGCGTCCCTTGATCGGTCCGTTCGCATCCCGGAGAGGCCAATTCCGGAGGAAGGTCAAACACTCGGAGCGGGTGCCTGAGTAGTATATGTCCCCTAGGTGGATGAGGAATACGGGAACAGACGTGGCCTGGATTTCAGCCGCGATACGGTCACGAACATTTGCTGCGTGATCGTTATTGGCACCCCAGTCCGAGATGAGGATGATTTTGCACGTAGCTGGGAGCAGGGTTATGAGCGCTTCTGGATCATCGGGATTGACGTGAGGGAACTCGCTCTTTTTCTGTAGATGCACCTTTTCAGCGACGATCTTCAGAAACACCGGAACCCAACCGCCCAGGTCACCTGTGCCGTATTTGTTGAAGAAGGCGTCGAGATCATCTCCCACTCCTGTGTGGGACACCGCTAGATAGGTGAGCTGTTCGTTGAACGTTGACTGAGCCAAGCTCGCGTGTTGGTCGTGGCTCTCGAATGCATCATCTTTCGCGTGATGTTCAGCATGTACGGACTGGCTGGCTGCACGCAGATCGGCTGCAACCTTCACGCGTAACGTCTCGAGATCGGAATCCGTCGCCGGATGGAATGCATTGTTTAAATGAGCTAGCGTCTCAGGGTGTGAGGATTCAAGACGACCCGCGACCTCGTCCAGCAACCGAATGACCGCACTCTTCTGGCCGACGATCTTATGCCAAAACTTGGATAGAAAGTTCATTCGTCATACTCCTTGAGCTTCACCCTCGTGTACGCCCATATTGAAAGCGCACACGAGGGCACATGCAGCGTTACACTGCCCGCCAATGGTCGGGGTTCTTCTTATCGTTGAGGTGGCGGACACGAGCGACGTGCGGGGAATGGCCGTTTGCCTTGGCCCAGTCAATCGCTTCCTTTTGTGTCGAGGTGGTTTTCAAGACCTTGTCGGCGCTGTCTTCGACAACGTAGTCGGTGATAGCCGAACCTTCCGGGCGGCCTTTAGGACGTGCTTCGATGTAAACCTTGGCCATTTTGCTTTCCTTTCAGAACCTCGTTACCCGTTAGCCGACTTTGGCTTTACAGAACAACCACGGGTTGCTAATGTTGCGTTTATGAAACATGTATCGCGCGCTGATCCGTCGACCCCAGGTATAGCCCACGGCAGCTCTTCTGTCAACATGGTGATACATGTTGCATTGGAGAGACAGGCGTGAACGTTCTCAAGTTCAGCAGCTTGTTGATTGAGAAGCGGAAAGATAAAGGCATCCGTGAGTTTGCAAGGGAGTTAAACATTAGCCCTGCAACGCTTTCTCGAATAGAACGCGGCAACCTGCCCGACCTGGAGACTTTCGAGAAGCTCTGCTCTGCACTTGCTATCGATCCCACCGAAGTGCTGGATCGGGTGGGATCACCTTCGCAACAAGCAAATCCTGCAGTACCAGGCGTGACAGCTGTGCACTTCAAAGCCGATGCTCATTACACTCCGGAAGCAGCTAAAGACCTCGCGTGCCTAATTTTGGCCGCACAGGACTTTGCGAGGCGCAGAGGCTGATGTTCAAGCGGGGGTTTAAAACTTGGTGTGATCAGACTGCAGAAGCAATTAGAAAGCAGAGGCGGCTAGCGACTTGGGAACCCGTAGGTGCTCGCTTGTTGGCTGTCGAACTACAGTGCATCTTGATCACGCCTAGTGATCTCCCTACGCTCGACAAGAACATTGCTGACCGGTTAGTGAGCACACACTCTGACATTTGGTCGGCAATCACAATCGCCAACGACCCTCCGGTCATTGTTTTCAACCCCTCCCATTCTCCTGCACGGCAGAACAGCGATCTCATGCATGAGATCGCGCACCTTCTCATGGAGCACAAACCAGGCACGGTCTACATCGACCCGCGTACGCAAATGGCTCTACGTCACTACGATCCGGAACAGGAAGAGCAGGCCAACTGGCTCGCTGCGTGTTTGCTTCTTCCTAGAGCAGCACTGCTTAGAATTAAAGAGCAAGGAACTGACGAAGCTGACGCATGCCGCCTATACAACGTTAGCCTCAAGATGTTGCGCTTTCGCATGAACGCGAGCGGCGTCAACCTGCAGTACAGTAGACGGCGCACGTTCGGCGCAGCTGCTCAGTCAGCAGATCGAGCTTAGCTAGATCCCGATACCAAACCCATAACCCCTGCTGATGCTGATCTCCCGTTCCGGCTTGATCTCCAGTGAATGGGAATGTTTCTGGCCTTCGGGCATGGCGTAATCGAGTGCTTGCTTCGCCGTGATGGTTCCGCGATCCGGGCTGTGAAACGTCCCATCCTGCCCATCAATGTGTATGTAGCGGCCCGTCTGCACATGCTTGTAGGTCTGCATGGTGCCGCTTTCCTGCTGCCAGTGGAACTGTTTGGCCTCATGTTCGGGAAGAGCCTCATTGAGTGGATTCCAGCGCCGCTTGTGCTGTTCCACAAGCTCACGCCCGGTCAACCGTACCTGTTGCCGCCCCGGCTCCTGCTGCACCTCCGGCACGTGCGCAGTTTGGTGCGATACGTCACGGCTCAACACCTGGGGCAGCTGCTGGCGGTCGCTGGTGAAGATTTGCGCGTCCTGCGCGCCGCGTGAGACCGCGACGTAGGCCATGCGGTTGTTGAGCAGGTCCTTGGCTCCAAGCTCGGTGTCAATGTGGATGAGCACCCGGTCGGCGGTCTGACCCTGGCTGGAGTGGCTGGTCACGGCGTAGCCGTGGTCCAAGTGCGGGTGCTCGCGCGGATCAAGCGAGAGGCTCCTGCCGCTGTCCATCTTCAGGGACATATGTCCATCGTCCGTAAAGCCCTGGATGGTGCCTAGCTCGCGATTGGCGATTTTCAGGTCATTTGCTGGTGCGGTGAACTGGATGCGGTCGCCCACGGCAAATGCCTTCTGCTGATCTCGGTAGAGTGAGACGCCTTGCTGCCGGCGTGGGTCATAGTTCAGCTCAGAACCATCCGCGCGCACGATGGTGAGCTGATTAGCTGCAGCATCCACGCTCTTCACGCGGGCATACTCGCCTTTCTTCAAACCTGTTTCTTTTGAATTCCGCGAATAGAGCAGCACTTCGTCGAAGTGATACCGCTCAGCCCACGTCCGGTCGGCTCCGGTGAGGTCCTGACGGGGCACCAGAACATCCGTGCGATGCTCTTCTTTGCCGACCACACCTGTTCCCTGCAGCTCGGCTCGGATTGCCTGGTTGATCTCGGCGCGGGAGCGGTTGTCAGGGGAGACGACCAGCGTATTCTCCGGCTGGCGGGCGTACTCCTTCGCAATGGCCGCGATGCGGTCAGTCTGGTTCGCCACCTCATGCACCCTGCCCTGCCGTTCCAATCCCTGAACGGCTTCCCCTACCTGTCCTTTGGCAAGCTGCTCGACCACCTGCTTCAAAGCAGCGTCTCGCTGGCGCACGATCTCATCCAGCTTTGCCGTACGCATGCCGGCTTCCTGCAACTGTGCGAACGGGCGGCCCGCCTCAACGGCTTCGTGCTGCCGCGTGTCCCCCACGAGCAGAACGCGGTCGTTCGGATGCAGGCGGGTCACAAAGTCGTGCATCTGCTTGGTGGACGCCAGCGAACTCTCGTCCAGGATGTAGAGTCGCCTCTCGCCAGTGTCAGCCTGCTGTCCCTTCGCAAGGTGAAGCTGGAGGGTGGAAGTTTCGATGCCAGCCTCGCCCAGCTTCTGCGCCGCCCGGCTCGTCGGCGCGAAACCCTCTACCCGATAGCCGTTCGCCTCGGCTCCCTCGCGGATCACGGCCAGCGTTGTCGTCTTCCCTGCTCCGGCCACTCCATCCAGGCCGACGATCTTTTCATGGCTGGTGAGGATCTGTTCCGCTGCCTTCTGCTGTGAAGAATTGAGCTGAGGGTGACGACTGAGAACATCTGTGCGCGACGGCTTCTCGGCAATCGGCGTGCTCGTCTCCAGGTGCCAGTTCCCCCGGTCCATGCGACTGACGATCTCTCGCTCCATGCGGTCCATCGCGGCGGTCGTGTACTGCCGGCCGGCAGACTTCGGCGCATGCTCTGCCGGCCGGAACTCCTCCTTGCCCTGCGCCCGTCGCTCGAACTCCTGACGCACCTGGCTGGCACTCGCCTGTCCCATGCTCCTCTCTAGGGCAGCCTGAAGGATCGCCCGCTCATCCTGGATCGCTGCCCGCTCGAAGACGTGCTCACGGGCGTAAGTCACCGCCTGCTGTGCAACCCTGGGCGCATCGATCTCCTGGCCACGTTGTTGGCTGAAGGACCGGGAAACCACCCAGTCAGCTTGGTGGCCATACTCGGCTGCCAGAGTACGGTGCCGGTGTAGCACCTCTTCCGGCGACTGAATCTCCTTGGAATCGCGCGTCCGATGTGCCGCAACCTGGGCGGCACCGGCTCCCTCGCGGCCGATCTCTTTCAGCTCCGTCGTGATCTGCGCTCGGCGTGGGCTTGATGCCTCCAGGTACTCGCGGCTGTAGCCTTTGATCTCCGGCTGGCCGTGGTCGCCGCGCTCAATCTCGTACCCCAATCCCTGCAGCCGCGCCGCCAGTTCCGTCCGGTAGACCGCCGTCGCGAATGCCTGCGACTGGAAAAGTCCGCGCTCCTGCAGCGCATGGGTGTCACCGTCCTTGCTCTCGGCCACGTTGAAGACGACGACGTGGGTGTGGAGCTGTGGCGCAGCGTAGCCATCCACCGGCCGAGCCGTGTCGTGCTCGAAGGTTGCCGCCACAAACTTGCCAGTCTTCTCCGGCTCACGGACGTTTCCCATGCGCGCCTGGGTGTACCGCTCGAACTCACTTAAGGCGACTCGAACACTCTCCCGGTGCGCCTCGCGCACCCGCTCGTCGCCGCCGACCAGGGCCGTGAGCGAGACGGACTTCGGAGCGGAGATGGTCGCATCCCACCCGGCGCGATGACCGACGGAGGTCACCTCTTTGCCGTACCGGTTCTCGTAGGTCCGCGACGGCTGGTGCCACACCAATTGCTCCTGAGTCGTGGGGTGCTCGCCTTCAGTCAGCCGGGCGAAATGCTCCGCGCCGACCTCGCCCTGCAGGGCAAACTCGGCGGCAAGTTTGCCCTGCCACTCGCTGTAACCCTGCTGCCCCCGGCTCCAATAATTTGCCTGCTCGGACGCAAACTCCCGCGCGTGATACGTCCTCGCCTGCGGTGCCGACAGTGCCTTGGACATCGTCATCATCGCGCGTTTCCTCGGCCTACTCGATCCATTTAGAAATGTCCCACTTGCTCTCCGTCTGGTCCTCGGCGACGGGCTTGCCGAAGGGCGATACTGCAACCGGTTTGAGTTCGGACGCTGGCTCGACCGGCTTCGCTTTTGGAATCTTTGGAGACCTGGGCGACAGCGAAGATGCAGCCGGTCTGGGCTCCTGAACCGGTGTCAGCTTGGCGACGGAGACAGCGATGGGAGTGGCCGGCTTCTCTGGAATCGCAGCTGCGTGTTGCGGCATCCCCGAGGGTGAAACGGTTGCGCCTGGAATCGATTCCGAGCGCAATTTTTGCCAGGACGCGACCCCGTTTCGGATACGGTTCGCGTTGCTCTTCACCTCATCCGAGGTCTGCCGAAGGAACAGCCGCAAGTCCTGGGAAAGAGTGTTGGGTCTGTACTCCGGGTCCCATGGCGCGCCACGATCCCGTGCCTCTTGCTTGCGCCAACGGTCGAAGAATTTCCAGCACAACCAACCGGCGAAGATGAACGTGAACGGCTGCAGAAGCAGAACCGGAAAGCTGTGGCCGTCGAAGACATCCGCCTGGAGAAAGTTCCGAATCTCCCGCTCCGGATAGGTGCCACTGTTGTCGTACCCCAGCTCACTCCAGCCCTGCGACCGCGCTGACTCGGACAGCATAGAGGGTGCCACGCCTGCGCTTGCCGGCACCAGGTCATCCGGGTCTGCGATCTGCCATGCCCGGTCCGGCGCTCGCTTCTCAATCCACTTCACATGATCCGACCCGGAGCCGGTCGCCACACCAACGGACGCCTCCGCATACGCGACGAAGTAGTACCGCTGGATCGGCGAGAACCGAAGCTGGCCCCAGCTCCAGCCAAGGCCCGTCACAATCGCCAGATAGACGAGCGCCTGTGCGCCGTAGAACAGCATGGTGCGCACCGGATGGATCAACTCGGTGCGACGCGAAAGACGAATCACTTCCCCTCCGTCGCGTCGTGGAGCCGACGCAGAACATCGTCGGCCTTGCTCTCCTTCACGTGGTCGGCCTGCCGTACGATCTCTCGCACTTGGTCATGCGATATAGAGTTGCCGGCGACGGCAGCGAAGAGGTTCACCGTGAGCTGGCGTAGCCCCATCAGCTCGGTCAGCAGCGTCAGGTCGGGCATTGACCTCCGGCTCCGGACAGGGCGCTTCAGGTGAGCGAGCGCCGCCTCGCGCAGCCACTGGGAACAGGTCTGCCCGGCTGTCTGAGCCGCCTCTTCGACGGCCAGCATCTCGGCACGCGGCAGTCGTGTCGCCAGTGTCTTGGCCTGATGCGAAGGCGTGAGTCTGGCTTCAAATTCACGTGAGGCGAGAGACTGCGGAACGCGAGGACGACTCATCGGAAGAAGCTCCACCTTGCCTTGGAGATACGGCGATCCTGCAAGCCAGCACAAAATATGTGCGTTTAGCTTTTGTAAACAGTAGACCCGTCTTGGCCTTTCCTGCAACCTCGCTCGTTTACGCCTGTGATTGACTGCGTTTACACCTGTTTACAAATGTTCCAATTGGAACCCGCATGAAGCTATGTTGCTGAAATCATTACGTATACGTACGTAAACGCGTCGGTTGCTAACGGTCAACCCTCTGGGGATGACGTGTCAATATTTCTTCCGCTGCAAAGCAGCGCGTCTTTGCTCTTGCCTTTGTACTTCAGCGTGCGTTGCGGAACCACCATAAACACACCCATAACCACCCATAAAGGACGCGACTTTGTGAGTACTACGACAGGACAGATTGGAATCCCACTTGTCGTGCGGCGTCCAGAAGCTGTGCGTCTCCCGAGATGAACGTGCAGCGCTGCACATCACCGGAGCACCAGGTCCACGCGGCGGCAAGCTGTAAAGCATCGGCGGCCTTCAGCGGATAGCTCATCAGAAAAGCTTCTGCCTGCGCGCGGAGAGCTTCCGTCGGCTGCAACTCACGCCATCCACGCCGCAGTTTCTCCAGCCGTATCCCTGCAGAGACGTGCTCCGGTTGCGTGAGTTGGCCCATGCGCAAGAGACGCTCGAATGCGCTGCGCATCTCGACGGATGTCGCCCACCAGACCGCGATCTCATACTGCTGCAGGAGTGCTCTTACCGCAGCGCTTGGTTGTTGCTGTACACACAACGGAACAAGGGCGCTCGTATCCCAGAACGCTGGCGTCACCGATCTCCGCGACTCTCAAGCGCGGCTTCGATGGCGACCTCTCGTGACACATCACCGGCTGGTGCGAGAAAGAATCCATCCCAGTCCATGGCTTCTTCCGGCATCTTCAGCGCACCGCTCGCCACCAGTTGCGCCTCGCGTTCCCATCCCGCGTCTTGTCGAAACGGCAGAATGCGCGCAACCGGAATGCTGCGATCGCGCACGACGATCTCTTCCCCGTTCTTCACGTACTGGAGATAGCCGCTCAATTGGTTCTTCAACTCGCCGATGTTCACGGTGCGCATACATCCACAATACGCTACATAGCTAACTTAGCCAAGTATGTCCTTCGTAGTGAACGGATGTTCTTCCTGCCATAGTCGGGGCTGCTTCGCTGCAACGACTTCCCTATTTAATTCAGTCAGTTTAGATTCCCACTTCGCGACAATCTTCTGCGCCTGATGATTGCGCTTCCGTGCACGGGCGAGCATGCGCTCCACGTGTGTTCTTCGTCGTTCGTCGGCACTTGGCATCTCGCTTCTGGCTGAGCTTACAGTGGCACGGAGTGACGATGTTCTTCTACTTACCTCGTCGCCGATGCCTGTGGGTTTGTGGGATGCGCGCTCTTCGCATTCCAAGCGCAGCGGCAATCCATAGGCATACTGCACACGGTGCGATCTGGCTGCTCTTTGCGAACGCACTTCCCGGTACACGGAGCACCGATTACCAGCGGAAACACGTGCATGGAAATTGCACCCGAAGCCGCTCATGAAACTGCGCAGGAACAACATACCTTCTGGATAAAAGATGTACCGGGAAGTGCGCAGGCATAACACATTCTGGAATCAATTTCAGCGAAGGATTGCACGTACAAATTCAATCGAGAATCACGCACGTTAGCCACCGGAATGGAGCGTGCAATGTGAACCTGGACGTACGCATCAAGGCTGATTTCTAACTTTGCAGTTGCTTCAACTCACTTGTTTGTGACCGTACTGAAATGACAACGTATATGACATGCATGTTGATCAATGCAGCAAGACAGCACCCTTCAGCAGAATGAACTGATGCTCGTAGCAGGCGCTAGACAAGCAGCTACTTCGCAAGTGATATCTTTCATCATCCGGACGCCTTGCGTCGCTCCTAGGCCTCTTTACGGCTCTGGAATAGCCGTTACATCATGCTGAGACACTCATTTCCGTGCTTTTGTCGTTGCTGTTTTTCGCTTTTTTGGAACGGCCTCCACATTTCCACAGAGCCTTCTCCTGCTGTTCTCTTGTTCTCTTGTTCTCTTGTAATCTCTTGCTTCCTTATTAAGACGTACGGGGAAGTTCACGTGGATATACGGGGAAGTTCACATTTCCGTACGGGGAAGTTCACCGGAATGTACGGGGAAGTTCACATTCGCGTACGGGGAAGTTCACCACCACAGACTCCTTTTAGGCAGGGCTTGGAGGATTTCCGTACGGGGAAGTTCACCACCCCCCTGACGGCCGCCGAAGCCTCGGCATGGGCGCGTATGCCTCACGCAGGGCCGTACGGGGAAGTTCACCTAACTGAGTTCCCTTACCCGCCCTTTGGCCGGGTCGTCCAGGAGCAGGGCTCGCGTCGCCCGATCCACCCAGATACCCGCCTCCGTTGCCTCGATTCGCACTCCCGGCCACAGCAGGCGAAGTTGCACGATGGCCTCACGTGCATGCTGTCGGGCGCGCCGGGGATTCTTATCCTGCGGGAACTGCTCGGCGAGCGCCCCCCAAGGGATGATGGACTCGGTCTTGGCCGCGTAACAGCGGTAGTAGAGCCACAGGACCATGTCCTGCACCTGCGAGTTCCCTTTCGACTGAAGCCACAGGCCGCGCGGTACAGCCACATGATGCTTGCGAATGTCCTGGAACAGGGTCTGGTTGATGCAGATGCCGAAAGGAGCTGCCATAGGCTCTTCCCCCACGGTGTAGGTCAGGCTTCGCTGGGCTGGATCGGCCTTCTTGCCTGTGATGGAAGGCGGCAGGTGATACGTGTCGATAATGGAAAAGTTCTTGCCAGTGATCCCCGACGAGTCCTTCCGCTCGATGTTGATGTTCAGCCCGCTGATGCGATGAAACCGCGCCCGAAGATCCCGGTTGTTCTTGCCGGAACGCTTCAGCCCGAGTTCTTTCTGGTATTCCCAGGCTGATTCCCAGCCGATCACCGGTGACGCGGAGTTGATAGCTCGGTCGAACACCCACGCCAGCAGCTTGCGGTCAGAGCCAAACGGCAGCGGAACATCCGGTATACCTGCGCTGAAGGTTACCGTCAGAGTCGAGCCGTCTCCCAGCCTCGCGCTGCGGGTGATGTGCGTCTCGGGCGAAGCGCTATAAGGCAGCGTGCACAGCAGCATGGCCTGGGCAATCTTGATGACCTCGTCTCCCAGCTTGCCCGTATTCCGGTCGTCCATAAGCTGGCCGATCCGAAGCGCCTGTTTTCCTTTGGCTAGCTTGTTTTCAGCGGTGCGGTCGCGCCCCACAAGCTTTTTGGCGGTTACGGAATCGGCATCAATCGTCTTCGGTTTCTCAGTCATTACGATTCCTATGTACGCTTACCGTATCTGTAATTCTTTATAACGTGTATTACGTCTTTCGTTCTTTCGTTCTTATCCACGGTGTTCCCGAATAACCCTAAAACCCTCTTGCAGAAGGTCCAACATGCTGATTCCCTGCTGCGAGGCGTAGACCTTGAATTCGCGGTGGAAGTCGGCGGGAACTTTGAAGTTTAGCGGTTTCAGCGTACCCGGCTCGGACTTCTCCAGATTGCCGACTGTGGACTCGACGGCGGGCGGCGGCCCTTTGCGGGACTTCTTTGCGGGTGGTGGTACATTTGCCATGGCTCTAAGCTGCCTTTCCCTTTTGCATTTGCGTAATGAGGTCAACGATCCCCTGGGCAAGTTCGTCACTGCGCTTGTTCAGAGATGGAAAACGAGTCTCTGTGAGAGACCGTCCCTCATCCGATGCCCGACGATAGGCGGTCTTCTCCGGCAGGCTTCCGGCCAGCACGCGGTACCCGGCCTGGGTGATGTAGTCGCGGGCTTCCTCGATTTCGGACTCGCTATCGCCTACTCGGGAAAGCGCGAAGGCGATCTTGGCGGCCTTGATCTCGCGCTTACGAAGCTCGTGGGCCAGCAGAACGGATGGCTCCAGGTCGTCCAGCGACAACCCGGTTGGGAGAACCGTTAGAAGGGAAGCGGCGGCGATCTTGAGCGTGCCTGCCGTCGAATGGGGCGGTCCGTCCAGAATCAGCAGGTCATAGTGGCTGCCAACCTTGAGCGCCTGTTCTACGGTTCCAAATCGCTCTACCGGGATCGCGGGTTCAATACCCGATTGCAAGCGGCGAGACTGCCAGTTGAAGCTGGTGCCCTGGGACACATCCAAATCCGCGATTTTTACGGTCCAGCCTGCAAGGGCGTACTCCCGCGCCACAAGCCGGGAGAGGGTGCTTTTGCCGACGCCGCCCTTTTGCGAGACCATGCCAACGATCACTGCCATGTTTAAACGATAAGACGATTGTCTTCCTTCGTCTATTCCTGAAATAACGAAAACGTCCTTTATGTATCGAAGGTGATACCCCATGTTGATTTCGTGCTTTCGTTATTTCTCGATCTGCGAAGATGAACATTACATCGCGATTTAGCATCGCGGCATTCAGACTTGCGGAGCGGAAATGGCACGGTTAACCGAGCAGGAGCAGCAGGAAGTAATCCGGATTGTGGAAGCAGGGAAGCCGCTGCCCGACAAGTACAGGTTCTTGTTGTTCGAAGACAAGCGGGAGGTGGAGCTTGTCTGGAATGGGAAGACGGACGAGGTTTGCAATGTTGTTTTGCCTTTTCAGGTGATTGAGCAGGTGGACGAGCCGCGTGCAGAGAAACTGCAGGATACTGCGCTACAGGCAGGGCTATTTGATGCGCGTGGGCGGCAATTGAAGGGCTGGACCAACAAGCTCATTTGGGGTGACAACAAGTTAATTCTAAGTAGCTTAAAAAATGGGCCTCTGCGCGAGGAGATTGAAGCACAAGGCGGGCTCAAGCTGATCTATATCGATCCGCCATTTGACGTAGGTGCGGATTTTTCAATGGACATTGAGATTGGCGATGAGACCTTTACCAAAAATCCAAGCATTATTGAGGAAATAGCGTACCGCGATACGTGGGGCAAGGGAACTGACAGTTTTGTCGCAATGATGAACGAACGACTATCGCTCATGCATGGGTTGTTGGCAGAAGACGGCTGTATCTTTGTGCATTGCGACTGGCGGGTCAGTCCGCTTCTTCGAATGGTTCTTGGAGAGATTTTTGGAGCCAAAAACTTTCAGAACGAAATCTACTGGTACTACTACAACAAACTGCATGGAGCCACGAAAAAGGTGTTTCCGAGAGCTACGGACACCATTCTTTATTATGTGAAGAATCGAGCAAAATACTCGTTCACTCACCTCACTGAACCTCGCGATACACCTATTAAAAAGCTGAAGTACAGCTTCATTGGCGGAAAGATTGTCAACGACAAGGACGCACAAGGAAAGACCATAACTTACTTGAGCACTGATCGTCAGATCGACAATGTTTGGCGGATTCGCTGCCTGCAGCCAGCAGATCAAAAAGAATGGCTAGGTTATCCGACGCAGAAGCCTCAGGATCTGATTGAGCGGATTATTCAGGCAACGACGAAGCCCGGCGACTTGGTCGCAGATTTTTTCTGCGGTTCAGGAAGCTGCTTGGCAGCCGCCGAAATGTACGGGAGAAAGTGGATTGGGGCGGATCTTGGAAAATTCGCTATCCATACGGCACGAAAGAGGCTGATTAATGCGCAACGCTTCCTAAAGGCCGATGGTAAGGATTACCGTGCGTTCGAAATCCTCAACCTCGGCAAATACGAACGACAGCATTTTGTTGGCGTAAACCCTAATCTACGTGAGGCAGAGCAAGCAGCTCAATTGGCAAAGAAGGAAGCTGATTTCCTTGACCTCATATTGAACGCATATCGAGCCGAGAAAACAACTGGATTCGCGACGTTTCATGGCAAGAAGTCCGGACGGCTAGTCAGCATAGGGCCGGTAAATCTCCCGGTGACCCGGCTCTACATGGAAGAGGTGATTGCTGAGTGCCGGCAAAAGCGCATCACGCGGGTGGACATCCTGGGATTCGAGTTTGAAATGGGACTGTTTCCGAATGTTTTGCAGGATGCGTCTGCCAAGGGAATCGACATTGCGCCAAAGTACATTCCCCGTGAGGTCTTCGACAAGCGGGCGGTCGAAAAGAATCAGGTTGCGTTTCACGACGTCAGCTACATCGAAGTGACGCCGCGCTTCGACGGCCAGACAGTGGCTGTAGAGTTGACCGATTTTAACGTCTTCTACTCTCAGGACTCGGTAAAACAGGCTGAGGAATCGCTGAAAGACAAGGCGAGCAAGATCGTCGTGGACAACGGGCAGATTGTGAAAGTGAGCAAGGATGCCAAGGGCATCATCACGCGTGAACGGCTGACGGAGAGCTGGAAGGACTGGATCGACTACTGGGCCGTGGACTTCGATTTCGAGAGCAAGAAAGAGATCATCCGCAAGGCAGTGTCGCCAGAGATCAACGCATCTCTGGCAGGGATGGAACCGGACCAGATGGGGCTTGAGACCTACGAAGAGGTCTGGACGGGTGACTACATCTTTGAGAATGAATGGCAAAGCTTTCGCACGAAGCGGGATCGCTCGCTCGAGTTCACCAGCGTATACAAGGAATGCCTGCCGGGACGCCGCAAGATCGCGGTGAAAGTCGTAGATATTTTCGGAAACGACACCATGACGATTGTTGAAGTGACCATCGGAAGCGGAAAGGCGAAGCGCTAATGGGGCTGCATCCCGAGTTTCCAGAGTCGCCTTATGTAGTCCTCGACCCATCGGAGCGGTGGTTTCCAGCGGATGAAGCACTGCGGTCGCGTAGTGCGGATCACCTGATGCCGCCGATGGTGCCCGCACTCCGCCGTAAGGTAAAAGAGTGGCGGGATGGTGACTACGCCGGAGCTGCCGAAACGAGCCGCTGGCTTTTGAAGTGGTGGTTTGAGACGGAACACCTGATGCCCCAGGCAGACGGGAGCATGGCTACCTTCCAGTATTACTTCGCTCAGCGCGAGGCCGTTGAGACGATTATCTACCTGCATGACGTGGCGGGGGTGCAGGACAAGTACGACCTGATGAAGGTGTCGGAATCGCGGTCCGTCTCTGCGGGCATGTTCGATGAGGAGTGGCGTCGTTGGGTGGTGAAGATGGCCACGGGCGCAGGCAAGACCAAGGTGCTGAGCCTGGCGCTTGCGTGGTGCTACTTTCACAAGCTGTACGAGGCAGACAGCGATCTGGCGCGCAACTTCCTCGTGATTGCGCCGAACATCATTGTGCTCGACAGGCTCTACAAGGATTTCGCAGGGCTCCGCATTTTTTTGAAGGACGATCCGGTGCTGCCGGACAACGGGTTTGCCGGGCAGAACTGGCGGGACGACTTTCAACTAACGCTGCACGTTCAGGACGAGGTGCGCGTCACCAACCCCGTCGGGAACATCTTCCTAACGAACATTCACCGCGTGTATGCAGGCGATGAGACGACGCCAACAGCGGACGATGACGACACCATGGACTACTTCCTTGGAACTCGTCCGACAGGCGCAACGACGGATTCTAAAGTCGACCTGGGCATGATCGTGCGGGAGATCGATGAGCTGGTGGTGCTGAACGACGAAGCGCACCACATCCACGACAAGGAAACTGAGTGGTTCAAATCGATCCAGGACATCGATAACCGGCTGAAGCTGAAAGACGCTCGCCTGTCATTGCAAATCGACGTAACAGCTACTCCGAAGCACAACAAAGGAGCGATCTTCGTTCAAACGGTCTCGGATTATCCGCTTGTGGAAGCCATTGCGCAGAACGTCGTGAAGCATCCGGTACTGCCAGATGCGCCAAGCCGCGCGAAGCTCAAGCCTCGCGACAGCGTGAAGTTCACCGAGCGATGGGCGGACTACATCAACCTTGGCGTCATTGAGTGGCGCAAGGTTCACACGGAACACGAAAAGCTGGGCAAGAAAGCCATCCTGTTCGTGATGACGGACGACACGAAGAACTGTGACGACGTGGCCGCATACCTCGAAGGGAACTACCCGGACCTGAAAGATGCCGTGCTGACGATCCACACGAAGCCTAACGGTGAGATCTCAGAGGCTGCTTCTGGCAAGAACAAAGAGGAACTGACGAAGTTGCGGAAAGAAGCCAACGAGATCGACAGCTTGGAATCTCCACACAAGGCTGTCGTCTCCGTAATGATGCTGAAAGAGGGCTGGGACGTTCGAAATGTGACGACCATCGTCGGACTGCGAGCGTTTGCGGCACCGAACGATATCCTGCCGGAACAGACCCTTGGGCGGGGGCTTCGCAAGATGTATTCGGGCGGGATTGAAGAGCGTGTCAGCGTGATAGGCACGGATTTGTTCATGGACTTTATCGAGCGCATCACCGCTGAAGGCGTTGTGCTGGATCGTAGGCCGATGGATGCAGGTTCTAAAGGCGCTGCACCGCTGATTGTCGAGTTGGACGAGGACAAGGATGAGGAGCAGTTAACGGCTCTGGACTTTGAGTTGCCTGTGCTGACGCCGCGCGTTTACCGCGAATACAAGAGCCTTGCTGAGTTGAATGTGCAGGCAGTCGAGTTTCAGTCTGTTATCTATCGCGAGTTCAGCGAAGAGGAACAGCGCGAGATCGTCTTCCGAGACGTGGCAAAAGGCGGGATAACACACACAACGATTCTGGATACAGCCGGCGTAGCGGACTACCGGAGTGTGATCGGCTACTTTGCTCAGACGATGATGCGCGATCTGCGCCTGGTCAGTGGGTATGACGTGCTGTACGGCAAGGTTAAGCAGTTTGTCCGAGACGAACTGTTCGGTCAGGTTGTGGAGTTGGAAGACGCCAATACACTACGGAATCTTTCAGAGATTGAAGTGTCCCGGGCGATTCTTGAGGGTTTTAAGAAGGCGATCAACAACCTGACCGTTCGGCAGAAGGGTGATGCGGAGATTCGGGACCGAATCAAGCTGAGGGATACGCGCCCCTTCGTTGTGAAGGATCAGGGATACGTCATCTCGGATAAAAGCCTATTCAATCGAACCGTTGGCGATAGCGGCCTGGAGTTGGACTTTGCAGCGTTCTTGGCGAAATGCACCGACGTGAAAGCGTTCGCGAAAAACTACATGGCCGTTGGATTCAAGCTCGACTACGTGAAGGCTAACGGCGATATCTCGACGTACACGCCTGACTTCTTTGTGCGTCGCAACGATGGGGAAGTCTGGATCGTGGAAACGAAAGGACGCGAAGACCTAAATGATCCAGGCAAGTGGGAGCGCCTGAAACAGTGGTGTGCCGACGCCTCCACGCTCGATGGCGGGCAGCAGTACAAGCCGCTATTTGTTCGCGAAGAAGATTGGGAGCAGTACAAGCCGAAGACGTTCCACGATGCTGTCGCCGCTTTCTCTTAATAAGTAAAACGTTATTTCGTTACATAGATATCAGGAGAGCTCTGGGTGAGCCGTTTGCAGCCAGGACTCCACGGTGTAGCGTAGATCTTCGGCGGTAGAGAGTATGTCTTTCAGCTCTTGATTTGAGATGGAGCCAGCAGAATCATAGCTGGCCACATTTCGCTTTTTCGAGAAGGCGAGCAATTTGCGAATCAGTTTGGCGTCAGCTCGGATAGTGTATTCAAGCGTTTCGATAGTTCGGGTGTGATGCCCTTGCTGATTGGTTGTTCGATAACCGCTGGCACGCAAAGCGGTGTTGGCAAGCGCAAGCACAGCATTAAAGGCCGTGTAGAAGCGGAGGTCATCCGAGATGCCGTCAACAGCTGCGTCGTTCATGGAGCGAGCGACGATGCCCAACTGGTCGGCGATCTCTTGCGGGCTCGTAGGCTCACGACGCAGCCATGCGTTCTCAACGTATTTCTCTAAACTCATTCTCACTCCCGAGTAAAAAAACGAGCGGCCCGCTCTGGACGGCCTTGAGGAAATGATTGCCTGCGATGAGCTTTGCTCGAAGCTCATCGCGAGCAAAGATAGTTGGGTTAATGGGGCGATTCAGTTGGCGCTCTACAGACGCGACTTGGCCGAGCAACTCATCAAGGGTGAGTTCTCCAGCCACCATAAGGTCAACGTCGCTGCTGGTCTTTTCTTCCCCTTTGGCAAAGGAGCCATATACAAAGGCGAACTCAATGCTTTCGGTGAGAGGGGCAAGGGCATCCCGAAGCATGTGGAACACTCCAGTGGTTTTGGCGAGCAGGGAATGCAGCTCTAAAAAAGCAGGGTGCGCACGGTTAGCACCGTAGAAGACTTGGTTCTCGCGATCCTCTCGAAGGATCAAACCGGCGAATGTCAGCGTGGCAAGCTCGCGCTGAACAGTTCCCACGCTTCCGCTAACGTGCCGGGCAATTTGCCTAACAAAGAATTCAGCCTCTGGCTTGTCATATAGAGTGGCAAGAATCCGTCCCCTTGTTTGACCGAAGAGCAAATCTCCAAGCGCGCTGGAACCCGTTTTCATTATGAGAACAATTGTACTCATATTGAGAACACTGCGATTGTCAAATTCCGATTCTTTCAACCTCGTCAAGCGAGACCTCATCGCTTCTACGGTCGTATAGTCCGGTGGTCCGAGCTGATTCATGCGCCGCCATCTGCTGGGCAATTTCGAGTCGGCCACCGTTCTTGAGGTAAGCGGTGATCCCGGTCGCGCGGAAGGTGTGGCAGCCGATCTCGGTCTTGATACCAGCTGCGGAGGCACGTCGGCGAATCATGCGCCATATATCGGACTGGAGCAAGGGATTGCCGGTTAGTTCGCCGGAGCGGCCCCGTGTGGTTCGGAAGAGCGGCTCTTTTTTGGCCTCTCCGATGCCGGCGGCATGGATGTACTCCTCCAGGTAGTGATCAAGGTTGTGGTGTGTTGGCATCTCGTGCTCTTTACCGCCTTTTTCATGTAGCCTCACCCAGCCACGACGGCCTTGCACGTAGAAATCTTCAACCCGCATGGAAATGGCTGCTCCGACGCGAGCAAACGTATACACCATCAAACCGATCAGGGCACGATCCCGTAAGCCGGGAAGGGAATCGGTGTCGATCGAATCCAACAGCGTTCTTGCTTCGTCGGCCTGCAACACGGGCGTTTTGCCGCGCCGCTGTGTGTACTTCGGTCCGCGTACCGCGTGGGCAGGGTTGGTAGGAATCACCTGGCCGACCACCATCCAATCGAATAGCATGCGCAAGGCGGCTAAACGTAGCTTCACGGTGGGTTTGGATTGAGTCTTCAACTGAAGCTCGACAAAAGCCGCAACATGGACCGGCTCAACTTGGGCGAGGTTCAGAATGCCGAGATCGGCACAGAAAGCGGAGAACTGCCGCACCGCTTCCATATAGGCGCGACGAGTGTTGGGATTGCGGATGTGTGAGCTGAAGAAATCACGCAGCCGCGTCCGGGCTTCCGGCCG
>CAXTQE010000069.1:0-18991 GCA_964246225.1 uncultured Acidobacteriaceae bacterium
GAATAATCGCCACGTGATCGCACAGCCGCTCCACAATCTCAAGCACATGCGACGTCAGAAACACCGTCACCCCACGCGCGGTCATCCCCTGCAGCATCGCCTTCAGCGTCCCCGCCGCAATCGCGTCCACGCCCTCAAACGGCTCATCCAGAAACAGCACCCGCGGCCCGTGGATCACCGCCGCCGCCAGTGCCAGCTTCTTCTGCATCCCGTGCGAAAAGTCCGCCACCAGCTTCTTCGCCTCCGCCGTTAGGCTCATCAACTCCAGCAGCTCTTCGCTCCTCTCGGCCGTCGTCCCCGCATCCAGCCCATACATCCGGCCCACAAAGCGCAGATACTCCGGAGCCGTCAGCCTCCCGAACAGCGCTAACCCCTCCGGCACCACCCCGATCTGCCGCTTCAGCGCCACCGTGTTGCGCGTAAAGTCCTCACCCAGGATCTCAATCACTCCCGAAGAAGGCGCCAGCAGCCCGGTCAGCATCTTGATGGTCGTCGACTTGCCCGCGCCGTTCGGCCCCAGAAAGCCGAAAAACTGCCCCTGCGCCACCTCCAGATGGACATCGCGAACGGCCGTAAACTCGCCGAAGCGACGGGTCAAAGCGGAGGTGCGCACAGCAAGCGGTCCAGACATGGCGAATGCAGTCGAGTCTAGCGCAAAGCGGCTAGCCCTTCGGATTGATGGAGTCCCGCAGCTCCTTGGCTGGTTTAAAGTACGGCACCTTCTTCGCCGGAACGTCCACCTTCGCGCCCGTCTTCGGATTTCTGCCGATCCGTGGATTACGCTGCCGCGTCCGAAAGCTCCCAAACCCGCGAATCTCAATCTTGTCGCCCGACTTCAACGCGCCGATCACCGAATCAAACAGCACATCCACAATAATCTCGCCGTCGCGGCGCGTAAGGTCCCCGAGCAGGGTGACTTTCTCAACGAGGTCAGCTTTGGTCAAAACAAATCTCCTCGGTGCTACGCAGCGGTTAAAGACGACAAAAACGATCAGGCTACTCGCATCCAGCCCGCCGCGATCAGCACTCTACTTCAGCCGCCTACTTCCACATAAAGTAAAACCCAGGGGAACGATCAAGCAGTTTGCCGGGATTCGGAAACAAATCATCGCTATCTCCGTTCAGCAGCCCCGCCAAACCCTTCTTCGCGCTCGCCGGTCGCACAATCGCCGGTTCGTCCTTGATCCCCACTGCTCGCGCCGTATCCATGAGCGCTACCCGATAGCCGCCCAGCTGATCAATCAGCCCCAGCCCCATCGATTGCTGCCCCGTCCACACCTGTCCCGTCGCCAACGGCTGAATCTTTGCTGCCGAGGTATGCCGTCCTTCCGCCACGTCATGAACGAATTGCGTATACATATTGTCCACCAGCGACTGAAAGTACACGGCCTCCTGCGGCGTCATATCATGCGTCGGATCGCCCGCATCCTTCAACACGCCGGCATGGATCACCACGCTCTTCAACTTGGCCCAGCGCATCAGGTCGCCGTAGTTGGTCCACTCCATAATCACGCCGATCGAGCCCACCACAGAAGCCTCGTTGGCATAGATCCGGTCGCACGCGCTGGCAATGTAATACGCGCCCGAAGCTCCCACCGACTCGACCGAGGCGACAATCCTCTTATGCTTCTCCTGCCGGATGCGCATCACCTCGTGATAAATCTCCTGCGATGCGGCCGCGCCTCCACCCGGTGAGTTGATGTGCAGAAGGATCGCCTTCACCGAGTCATCGTCGCCGAACTTGCGCAACTGTGCATCTACCTTGTCCGCGTCCACAATCACGCCGTCCAGGTCGATCACCGCGATGCTCGCCGAGTTGAACGCAGGCGCTGCGCTTCCGTTAATGCTGTGCATCACCGACCAGACCACCGCCCAAAGCACCCCGCCCAGCACCAGCAGGCTCCCCAGGATGATCAGCGGCCAGAACCACGTCGGACGAGGAGTCCGGGGAGCATACATCGGCGCACCGGCGTAGCCAGGCTGCCCGAATCCCTGCGCATACATCGGCGGAGCAAACGGAGAAGCGTTCCGGTACGTAGAACTCCCAGGAGGGACCGAAGGTTGACCGCCGGAAGGGAGCGGCGGAGGCGGGTTGAGCTCGTCCGGCATGGATGGAGTCTAGCAGGGAAAGCCAACTGCGAAGAATATGCGTCAAGAGGGATATTCATACGTCTATTCCATACAGTATGATGAACGCCGGACAGAGCCGGAATGGCTGCCCCGAACAATGTTCGACATCATACGAAGCGGGATCCCATTAGGTACCGGCTCAAAAGAAAGTGTGCCCCATGTCGCATCCCAAACTGAGTATCGTTATTCCTGCCTATAACGAGGGTTCCCGCATCGAAGCGACACTCGAGCGTGTGATGACCTGCGTCGACACCCAGGGATGGGATGCCGAAGTGCTGGTCATCGATGACGGATCGAAAGACGAGACCGTTGCCATCGTCGAGCGTTGGATGGACCTCTACCCACGTCTTCACCTGATCAAAAATCCAGGCAATCGCGGCAAGGGCTACTCCGTCCGCAACGGCCTTCTGCAATCTGCCGGCGACATCGTTATGTTTACCGACGCCGACCTCTCCGCTCCCATGGAAGAGGCCAACCGGCTGCTCGCCGCCATCGAGGCCGGCGCTGACGTCGCCATCGGCTCCCGCTGGATGGATCGCACACGCCAGACCATCCAGCAGCCGCTCTATCGCCAGCTCTTCGGCCGCTGCTTCAACGGCATCACCCGCGGCGTCATGGGCCTCCCCTTCAAAGACACCCAGTGCGGCTTTAAAGCCTTCCGCCGCAACGCCGCCCAGATCGTCTTCCGCCTGCAGCGCATCGAGCGCTGGGGATTCGATCCGGAAATCCTCTTCATCGCCCGCAAACTCCGCTACTCTATCATCGAAGTACCCGTCACCTGGGGCCACGATGAACGCAGCCGCATGAGTTATCTTAAGGACGGCATGAAAATGCTCGAAGAGATGGCCGTCATCCGCTACAACTCGCTCGCCGGCCGCTACGACCAGGCTATCGCCGCCCTGAAAGACACCAGCGGCATGGTTACCGCGCCCGTCACCCACGCCGTCAAGGCCGACGCTCCCCAAATTCAGTAGCTTCCGCGCTTACTTCACCTCTTGTTACCGCGCTTCTTCGTTGTCCTCTGGTAGGGATCTGCTTCCATCTTTGTCGTTGCTTGATCTCTGCCCAACCTGCTGAACCGCTCAAGGAGTGGATTGCTGCGTTCCTTTTTCATCTCTCTTTCGCGAAACCCGCAACTGCGTGCCTTCTCAGAGCGTTCCACCCTCGGCCAGAAACTTTCCAGCCGCTTCGTCGCCGGGATGACCGTCGAAGCCGCCCTTGAAGCCGCCGCGCAGATGAACGCTGAGGGACTCGCCGTCTCGCTCGACTCGCTCGGCGAAAGCGTCGCAGACCCGGAACACGCCCACCGCAGTGCCTCCGTCTATCACCAGGTCCTCGACCAGATTGCCCAGCGCAAGCTGAATGCCAACGTCAGCGTCAAACTGACCCAGCTTGGCCTGGACTTCGACCCCGCCCTCGCCCAGTCCATCCTCGCCGGCATGATCGTCCATGCCGATGAGGTCGGCAGCTTTGTGCGTGTCGACATGGAAGGTTCCGCCCACACCGAGCCCACCCTCGCCCTCACCGAGCGCCTTCACCGCATCTGGCCCGAGCGCGTCGGCACCGTCCTCCAGGCCTACCTGTACCGAACCGCAGACGACGCCAAACGGCTGGTCGAGCAGGGAATCCGCATCCGTCTCTGCAAAGGCGCCTACCAGGAGCCGGCCCGGATCGCCTTCCCGGACAAGCGAGACGTAGACCGGAACTACGAAGCGCTGATGCTTTACCTCGCCACCAGCGGCGTCTTCTGCGGCATCGCCACCCATGATGAAATCCTGATCGGCCGGCTCTGCCGCTTTTTCGAAGCCCGAAAGCTCCCCAAAACTCTCTTCGAGTTCCAGATGCTCTACGGTGTCCGCCGCGACCTTCAGCGAAAGCTCGCCGCCCAGGGCTTCGGCGTCCGCGTCTACATCCCCTTCGGCCCCGAGTGGTACCCCTACTTCATGCGTCGTCTCGCCGAGCGTCCCGCCAACGTTCTCTTTCTCGCCCGCAATTTCTTCCGCAACTGAATCCAGCCGTTCTCGGCCGCCTTGTCTTGCTGTCAAGCCCCCCAAGCCTCTTTGGGGCCGGCAACTCATACATAGCAAAGCACTTGCAGCTATGAAAAACTTGGCATATTCCCCCCACGTAAGCTTTTACAATAGAACTAGAGCAAAGGAGACATCGCTGTAGGAACGGCGAAGCCCTCTAGGCCTCGGCCTTCTTGTTGTCCTTCCCAAGGGAAATCTGCGGCCGCTCCTGCAATTGTTCGTCCTTTAGCTCTGCACGTGGCTTGCCCGCATCCCTGAAATCACCGTAAATCATTTGTTTTGAAGACTTTGCCTGTAAGTCCTTTGAATCGAATACTTTACACAAAAGTCACTGACTAAGTTGTTTGCAATGAAGACTTTACGCAAAAAACCATGGGGGTGGGGGTGCCCCTGTTGGACCAAAGTAGGTCTACGTTTTAGCGGCCCGAGCCCAGATTCGCCGGCGGTAACAACGGCGAGACAATCAGCAGGTTGTTCAGCGTGCCACGCTCCTGGTCGTTGAACTGGCCTTGGAACTGCGGCGAGTTCAGGTACGCCTGGCGCTCCGCCGGGGGCATCGCCTCCACCGCCCGAAACGCACGGCCCACCGCATACGACCGGTCTCGTGGCAGACTTCCCAGCTGCGCCATCGCCGAACGAACCTGCTGCCGCTGCTGCGGTGCCAAACGCTCCATCCACTCGGTACGCGCCGTAACCCGCTGCCTCTGCTCCGGCGACATCGAGTTCAAGCGGGTCACCAGATTATGCATCCGCTCCTGTTCCTCCGGCCTAAGCTGGTGAAACCCGGGCTCCGCCTCAAGTGCACTGTGCTGTTGCTGAGGGGACAGGTTTCGGTGCGCATCCATCCACTCACCGAGGTGTTGCTGAGCCCCTGGCCGATGCGGCGTCATCATCCCCGGCCGGTTCATCCCGTTCGGCGACGGACGCGCCCCCTCCGCGGCGGGACGTCCAGCATTCGGCGTAGGCCGCTCCCCACCTCCCCGGTTGTTTCCCTGCGCGTACCTTGGCGCAGGAAAACTCATCCGAAGGCTGGGCTGACCATGGGGACCGCCGGCCTGCGCCGCCCCCACGCCCAGACCGCAGAAAAACAGGCCCGCCCACACGATTGAGAGGACCAGCCGGCTTGAACTCTTGGGCGTCATGCTTTCTATCTCGATGCTGCTTACAGCTCTGTCCTGCCCTCATCGCATCAGGGCCCGCTCTAGCTGGTAGGCCCATCTGCAGGTCCGGCCGTGGTCGAAGCCGGAGCACCACCATCGTCATCGGCTTGCTGCAGCCGGTCCAGCTGTTGCAAAGCCTGATCGTTGCGATCCAGAATCTCCAGATCCTGCACCGTTGCCGACGCCTGCGGAACCGGGGCCGACTGGAAGGAGTTCAACCCCACTACGCTGCCACCGCCTACTACCAGCGCCAACGCTAGTGCGCCGGCCACCATCGGACGGAAGTTACGCCCGGTATTCAGCTGAAGAGAGGTCTTCAGACGCTCCAGCCAACCCATCCGCGGAGCAGCCTGCTCCTCCCTCAGCCGGACCGACAGCTTTTGGTCGAAATACGCCGTCGGCTCCGGAGCCCCCCACGCATCCAAAGTGCGAAACGTCTCCTGAAACGAGACATACTCCTCCGTGCAGGGAGGGCAAATTTTCATATGCGCCACCGCCGCCACGCTTGGTGTAGCCCCGGGGGTCAGCACCAGTTCCGGCAGTTCGCCTTGAAATTCCTTGCAGTCCATACTCTCTCCTTCTAGAACTATCCTTCAGGCAGCAAAACCTTTCAACTTGTCCCGCAGTGTCTGGTATGCCCGGAACAGCAGGGACTTGGTCGCCGACTCGCTCAGCTTCAGCACCTCGCCGATCTGGTGGTAATCCATGCCTTCATATTTATGCATCAGCACGGCCATCTTTTGCCGCTCCGGAAGCGCCATTACGTAGTCGCGGATAGACGCCATCCTCTCGTCCCGTAGCAGCCTGGCCTCGACGTCCGGGGTGCCGTCCGCAACATCCGGCGTCGTACCGGTCTCAGAATCAGCCTCGTCCAGGTACACCGTTGAAGCCGAACGCTCGTGCCGCGTGTCCCGCGCCTGGTTCACTCCCAGATTCGTAGCGATGCGGTAAAGCCATGTGCTGAACCGAGCCTCTGCCCGGTAGGTCTCCCGCGATCGATACACCCGCAGAAAGACCTCCTGCGCCAGCTCTTCGGCCACCGCCTGGTTGCGCGTCATCCGGTACATGAAACCAATGATTGGCTTGCGATACTTCTGCATCAGGAAGTCGAATGCGGCCATGTTTCCGGCCTTCAGCTCAAGCATAATTGCGGCATCGTCCAACTCCGCGAAGTTCCCGTTCAGGTGCAATCCGCTGTCCGCCGCTCCAGCCTGCTCGAGGCCGCCTACACTTAGCTTCACCGGGTTCATCGCCAAGGTTGCCATATCCTGTGTAACCCCGGTCTCTGGGAAGGGTTGCGTTCCGGGTTGCCTTTCCTCAGGCGCAGGGCGGAGCAGACCCTGATTGATCGGCTGCTCCCACGCACACGCCGCTGACCGGCCCGGGTGCGCCGCGGACGAGTTCCGCAGCGGAGACGCCTCAGAGTCAGGCGTGCGGGTTGAAGTCACCGGAGACCGCATGGTCGGTTTATTGTACGTCCCTGGCAGAAGCTCCTCCGCGACCTTGGTCTACAACCAAAGCCCGCCCGCGAACCCTACACGAGGTACCCGGCTCGCCTGGCGGGTCACGCGCAGGTGGAAGACAATCGACTTAACCGGGGCTAACATACAGTTATGTCTGCGGAGATCACTATCTCGAAAGAGGACTACCTCAAAGCCATCCTCGAGGCCGACAGCGAAGGCCACACCGTGATTCCCACGCTGCTCGCCAACTGGCTTGACGTCTCGCCTCCCGCCGTCACCAAAGCGGTGAAGCGGCTGAAGCTGGACGGCTACATTGCCGCCAAGTCCGTTGCCGGCCTCCGTCTGACGCCCAAGGGCAAACAGACCGCCTACCGGACCGCCCTGCGTCACTATCTGGTCGAGCGCATGTTGTCCGAAATGTTCGGCATGGAATGGCATCAGATTCACGCCGAAGCGGAGAGGCTTGAGCACGCCGTCTCCCCGGCCTTTGAAGCCAAGCTGCTCGAAAAGTTCGGCGACCGCACCGATTGCCCGCACGGCAATGGCGTTCTGCCTGAAACGTCCGCAGAGCGGCGCAGACGCGGAACCGTCGCCCTCTCGGAAGCCGCCGGGCACCACCTCTATGTCGTCGCAAGCCTCTACGAGCGCGACCCCAAGCTGCTCGAGTTCCTCCACAAACTCGGAATCGGCCCCGGCAGCGAAATCCATATCGTCGAGCGCAACTACGACGATACCTGGACCATCGAGACCCCAACCGGCCCTGCCACCCTTGGCCGAAGCGCCGCAGAACGGGTCTGGCTAAGGCCTTTGTCGACGAGAGAACAAACGCTCTGAAGCTGAGTTAACCAAGGTTCACTTCTGTGCCATACTCAAGTCAAAGCTCCGTGCCTTCTCTTACCGAAAAACCCGAGATAGGAGCCACAACCTCCAACCCCGACGGGTACTCTTCGGTCCGCATCTCGGACTCGCCCCGCATGTGGCGTCGCGCTCTGGGCTTTCTCGGGCCAGGCTTCCTTATCGCCGTCGGCTACATGGATCCCGGCAACTGGGCCACCGACCTCGCCGGCGGATCGCGCTACGGCTACACCCTGCTCTTTGTCGTCATGGCGTCGAACCTGCTCGCCATTCTGCTGCAGAGCCTCGCCATCAAGCTGGGCGTCGCCGGCGAGCGCGACCTTGCCCAGGCCTGCCGCGAAGAGTACAGCCGCCCTGTCAGCTTCGCTCTCTGGCTCTTCGCGGAGATCGCCATCATCGCCTGCGATCTCGCGGAGGTCATCGGCTCGGCCATCGCGTTACAGCTGCTCTTTCATCTTCCGCTCACCCTTGGCGTGCTCTTGACCAGCACGGACGTCCTGCTGGTCCTGCTGCTGCAACGCAGAGGCTTTCGCTATCTTGAAGCCCTCGTTATCGTGCTCATCGGCACGATCGCCGTGCTGTTCGGAGTGGAGGTCTTCGTCTCGCATCCCGAGTGGCTGCCCATCGTCAAGAACCTCTTCGTACCTTCGCCGGCCATCGTCCGCGACCCGGCCATGCTCTTCGTGGCGATCAGCATCCTGGGCGCGACGGTAATGCCGCACAACCTCTACCTGCACTCCTCGATCGTGCAGATGCGCAACTATCCGCGCACCCTCGACGGCAAGCGCGAAGCCATCCGCTTCGCCAATCTGGACTCCGCCTTTGCCCTCACTTTGGCACTGTTCGTCAATGCCGCCATTCTCGTCGTTGCCGCCGCCGTCTTCCACCGCGGAGGACACCCCGAGGTCGCAGAGATCCAGGACGCCTTCCGCCTGCTCTCGCCCATGCTCGGCTTTGCCGGTGCAAGCACCATCTTCGCCATTGCGCTGCTCGCCTCGGGCCAGAACTCCACGCTCACCGGTACCCTCGCCGGGCAGGTCGTCATGGAAGGATTTCTGCATATCCGCCTCCCCGGATGGCTGCGCAGGCTCATCACGCGGTCGCTCGCCATCATCCCGGCCGTGATCGTCACCTCGCTTTACGGTACGCACGGGACCGCGCAGCTCCTGATCCTCAGCCAGGTCGTGCTCAGCATGCAGCTGAGCTTTGCCGTCTTCCCGCTCGTACTCTTGACCAGCGACCCGCGCCGCATGGGGAGCTTCGTCAATAGCCCGATGACCAAGTACCTGAGCTACGCCGTCGCCGTACTCATCGCTGGGCTGAACCTCTGGCTCCTGGTGCAGACCTTGCGCGGGAACTCCTGACGACCAAGCCGCTGCTCAGGCGGCGAGATACCATGGGCAGGGCGATGGGTCGCCCTTTCGGGAGACGAACGCATGAAGAGTACGAGCTTTTTTGGCGCGATTGTGCTCCTGCTGCTCACGGCGCTTCCCACGCACGCGGCGGCTCCAGCAGCAGCTAACCGCTGGAGCGCCGAACGCGCCAACGACTGGTACGCCCGGCAGCCCTGGCTCGTCGGTGCCAACTACATCCCGTCGGACGCCATCAATGAGCTCGAGATGTTCCAGGCCGCCACCTTCAATCCCTCCCTAAACGACAAAGAGCTCGGCCTGGCCGAGTCGATCGGGATGAACACCGCGCGCGTCTTCCTCCAGGACCAGCTTTGGGCCCAGGATCCCGCCGGCTTCAAGACGCGCCTAGACACCTTCCTCGCCATCGCGTCTCGCCACCACATTCGCCCCATCCTGGTTCTGTTCGACTCCTGCTGGGAGACCAACCCGCACCTCGGGCCGCAGCATCCTCCCATCCCCGGTGTTCACAACTCGGGCTGGGTACAAAGCCCAGGCAAGCAGCGCCTTCTCGATCCACAGGTGGAGCCCGAGCTTGCCGCCTACGTTCGCGGCGTGGTCGGAGCGTTTGCCAACGACCCGCGCGTGCTCGCCTGGGATATCTGGAACGAACCGGACAATCGCGGCGGGGACAGAATCGAAGACGAGGCCATTAGATCCGCCGAGTCGACCAACTTCTGCCGCTCGCCTTCGCCTGGGCGCGCAGCGTCAACCCCACCCAGCCGCTCACCAGCGGCGTCTGGACAGGGAACTGGTCAGACCCCAACCGCGAAAGTGAGACGACCAGGATCCAGCTCGCCGAGTCTGACGTGATCTCCTTCCACAGTTACGACTGGCCGGAGGTCTTCGAGGGCCGCATCCGCGAGCTTCAGCCGCTGGACCGGCCCATCCTTTGCACTGAGTACATGGCTCGCGGCAACGGAAGCACCTTTGACACGTCGCTGCCCATCGCCAACAAGTACCACGTGGCCGCCATCAACTGGGGCCTAGTCGCCGGCAAAACCCAGACGTACCTGCCCTGGGACTCCTGGCAGCGGCCCTACGTGCTCACCCAGCCGATCATCTGGTTCCACGAAGTCTTCCGGCAGGATGACACCCCGTACCGTCAGCACGAAGTCGACCTGATCCGTCAACTTACCGGCCGCGGCACGCAGGCTGTCTCTTCGCAATGAGCGCGTCTGGACTCAGGCTCAAGGCTGGACCCAGGCTCAAGGCTGGACCCCAGCCTAAGGCTGCACCCCAGCTAAAGGCTGTCACGCAGCTGGAGGCCGTCGGCCTGGCGCTTGCCGGCTACACCTTTTGGGTGCTTGCCGACACGAGCTTCAAGATCGCCGGAGCGTCAGACCTACCCGCTTACGAGGTCACGGCCCTTGTCGGCCTTGCGACGGTTCTCCTGTTGCTGCTGCGCGCGATCGTGACCCGCAACCTGCGCATCCTCTGGCCAGCTCACCCTGGACCGCAGCTGCTTCGTTCCTGCCTTGATCTCGCCAATACGATCTGCGTCGTCATCGCTCTGCGCCATCTGCCGCTCGCGCTCTTCTATATTCTCGTCTTCTTCGCGCCTCTGGTGACCACGCTGCTCGAAGTAGTTTTCCTGCAGGAGCCGCTCGACTGGCGCAAAGCGACTGCCATCTTCGTGGGCTTCGTCGGCGTCATCATCGCCGTAAACCCTTTCAGCCTCAATCGCCCGGGAGACTGGACCGGCTATCTGGCCTGCGTGGTCTGCGTCATCGCCTTCTCCATCAATATGGTCTGGTCGCGCGTCATGACGCAGACCGAATCTGCCGAGAGCCTCACCTTCTCCTCCGGCCTGCTGACCGCCGCCGTGAGTGTTTTTGCCCTATTTGGACACGCCGCCCCGGTCCATGTACGCCTGGCTGGTGTGCTCGCCGCAACGGGTCTCTTCTGCGTCGCGGGCAGCCTTTGCTTCTTTGCCGCGCTCAAGCATGTCTCGGCGGCCACCGTTTCGCAATACCACTACAGCCAGCTCTTGACCGGTGCCCTGATCGGCTTTCTCTTTTGGCGTGAGAGGTTAAGCGCCTCCATGCTCCTCGGAGCCGTGCTCATCATCGGCTCCGGAGGCTATACCGCGACCCGCGTCTACCGGGCCCGCGCAACCCAGGCGGCGATTAAGCCGGTGGGATGAAAGGCAAGGGCGGCAGCCGAAGCTGCCGCCCAGGAAGCTGCGAAGGTCTACAGGCCAACGCTTACATTGCCGTGATTGTCACAGTGGCCATTGTGAGGATGGTGCAAGTGGCCTTCGACCAGGTAATCCGTATGATCGCCGTGCGGAACGGCCTCATGTCCACAGGTCGCGCCGTGAACATGCTGCGCGTCGTGCCCACTGCAGGCGTGGCCGTCGGTGCAGGTGTCGGGATTCTTGGAGCTCACCTCAAGCGTGTGCTCGTCCATGTGTCCCTCATGCGGATGGTGCATGTGACCGTCGTGGAGGAAGTCCATGTGGTTGTCGTGCTCTATGGTGGTGTGGCCGCAGTCGGCGCCGTGCTCGTGCGTGTGATTCTCGTGGATAACGTGGGCGGATGCCATGGTCATGTTCCTTTCAGATTGAACGGGAGCCGAAGAGGCCTCCTGGTGTGGAATTGAGTGGGGCGCAGGCTCGGAGGCATGAGCAAGGCCATTGGCGACCAGATCGAACATATGCTGGTCGGCAAGGGAGTAGAGCACATGCTTCCCGTCCCGTCTGCGACGAACGATGTTGTCCGCACGCAGCACCCTGAGTCGCTGAGAGATGGTGGCAACGGTCTCCCGCTCCGCCGTCGCAAGCTCCCCGACGCAGAACGCACCCTGAGCCAGCCGGGCAATCAGCCGAAGCCGCGCCGGATCGCCAAGTGCGCGGAAGATACGGGCGCATTTCTCGACGGATGGTTCGTCGATCAGCAAACTTTCTGGGTGCAGGTGGTCGTCAGGGCTGCAGGCGGATTGTGGGGTTTCCTTCACAGACCCAAAATATCTGGACTTGCGCATCTATGCAAGTGTCTACATGTGAAGCAGAAAACTTATCACCTAGTGGACGCAGCATTGCTCTCCGCGTAATGCCAGCGTGCCCGCACGTATCAGGAGCGGCACGAGAATCAGCGCGGCAACGCCATCGGCCCAATTGATTCCGAACAGCGAGTGGCAAAGCAGCCCGAGCAGCACGATAGCGGCCTGATACATGCAGAAGTCCGTCTGCTTGGCATCGGTCATCATGGCCCCGCTTGAGAGCGCCCGCCCGACGCGCCGCTTTTCCCGGGCCAGCAGCGGCATGCACACCAGAGCTGCGGCCGTGACCGCCACTCCCAACCTGCCCACGCTGGCATAGTCTTGCCGGTAAAGGTGCAAACAGGCATCCACGAGCACATAGCCCCCAAGCCCGAGCAGGCAGTACCCGGTAATCTTCAGGCTCACCCGTTCCGCATGGTGCCGCCGTTCGTGGTTCATCTCGTGCGACATGCGCCACCAAACCGCCAGCGCGGAGAGCACCTCGATGACGCTGTCGAGACCGAAACCTGTCAACGAAACGCTCCCCGTGCGGGCCGCGCTCCACAGGGCAAGTGCCGCCTCGGTGACGCCCCAGCAAACCGTGAGGATGCCTAGGAGCTTGCCGTACCTTGCAACAGAGATACGCCGGGTAACATCGAGAGCTACAGCATCCATGAGGTTCCTTCCAGCGACAGCATCCTGCGGGTTAGATGGTGGGGGAGGGGAAGCGTCAACGGTACTGGGCTAACAAGAGGTTGGCGACGTAGATGATGGCCGCGCCCAGGAGCACCGAAGGTACCAGACGGATCCTCGAGGTGTTGCAGCGCCGAATCTCCGGAAGAAAGTCGGCGGTAGCCATATGCAGAAAGAAACCTGCCGCCAGCACCAGCAGGAAGACAGAGTTCAGCGTGGAGAAATGCCACCATACCGTCAGCAGCACGCCGCAGCATGGAGCGATGGCGTCGGCAACCAGGAAGAGGTAGTCCCAGATTTTGGGACGCTCGCCGCCTGTGGTGAGAATCACGGTATTCATCCCGTCGCCGAGATCGTGGGCGGCGATTCCGAATGCCACGGCATACCCCGCCGTGTGCGAGGCGGAGTAGGCCGCTCCAATGGCCAGGCCGTCGCGAAAGCTGTGGAAGATGAGCATTCCGGCACCCGTCCTCCCGATCACTCTGCGCTCCATCCCTCGCTTCGCCCAGCGCTGGGCGAGAACGTCCAAAGCGTTCTCAAAGATATAGAAGATGAAGTACGAGATGAGCATCAGGCCCAAGACGTTGGCGCTGTTCAGCCCGGTCCGGGAGCCGAGCACAATGGCCTCCGGCAAGAGGTCGAGAAACGCGGCGCCCAGCAGAAGCCCAGCTCCTGCGGCAATCAGGACCGTAATGTATCTCCGAAGCCGTACAGCCAGAAAGCCCCCCAGCAGCGTTGAGGCGATCGGTAGAACAAACAGGAGGACGGGCACCTCCCCATACTATTACGAGAACAATCTCATCAAGCAGTCGCTTCCCTCTGCCGGTTCCGGCTGTTGCCCACCGGGCTGTGTCCTCGTACAAGTACCTTCTAGTTGTAGGAATGGCTGCACTCCGTGCCAGGCTGCTTGGGCCTGCCCTCATCCTGTGCTACACCGTTACTATGCGATCCCTTCTTTCGGCCTCAGCCGCCCTCTGCGCGACAGCGTCTCTGCTCCTCGCCGGCGCCTCCGCGCAGCAGACCCGTACCCTGCTGGCGACCCCGACCACGGTGGCCTGGGGCTATTACTGGTCGGAGAGCAAGCCGGTCCTCACCGTCCACTCCGGTGACACGGTCGTGATGCAGACGCTCTCTACCTGCGGCCCCGCCGACCGCCTCGAAGCCCGCGGCATCCCCCACGCCGAGATCCCAAACTACGTCCGCGACATCTACGACAAAGTTCCGCTGTCCGACCGTGGCCCTGGAGGCCATATCCTCACCGGCCCCGTCGCCATTGAGGAAGCCGAGCCCGGCGACGTGCTCGAAGTGCGTATCCAGAAGGTCCACATCGACGTTCCCTGGGCTTGCAACGGCGCGGGCAAGAACGGCTTTCTCGCCAAGGACTTTCCCAAGGGCTACCAGAAGATCATTCCGCTCGACCTCAACCGCATGACCGCCGCCTTCGCCCCCGGCATCACCATTCCGCTGCATCCTTTCTTTGGCAGCATGGGCATCGCGCCTCCAGGGTCGGCCGGCAAACTGAACTCCGCGCCTCCCGGCATCCACGCCGGCAACATGGACAACAAGGAGATGGTTGAAGGCACGACACTCTTCATCCCCGTGCACGCCAAGGGCGCGCTCTTTGAAGCCGGCGACGGCCACGCCGGACAAGGCAACGGCGAAGTCGACATCACCGCGATGGAGACCCAGCTCACCGGCACCTTCCAGTTCATCCTCCACAAGAAGAAGCCCGACGAAAGCCCTCTGCTCTGGCCGCGTGGAGAGACTCCGGCCTATTACATCGCCATGGGCTTCGATGAGGACCTCACCAAGGCCACCGAAATCTCCGTGCGCAACATGATCACGTTTCTCTCCGAGCAGATGACGGATCATCCTCGCATGTCGCGCGAAGAGGCCTATGCCCTCATCTCGGTCGCCTGCGACGTCGACATCACTGAACTCGTCGACGGCAACAAGGGAGTCCACACCATGTGCGCCAAGTCTCTGTTTCACGCAAAGTAAGCAACAAGCGTCTTGTCATCGCGGGAGAGATGTTTGCACTGGCGCTATCGACGTTGGAGACGCTTCGCGCTTTGCCGCACACCGAAGGACCATGTCCGCACCGGCCCCACATCGACGTGAACGAAGTGGCTCGAAGGATAGTAGCCGACGCCTCCCATGCCGAGCGAGAGCGCCGCGTCGCGCAGACGTTCCGTGCTGACTCCTGGAACCGAGATGTCGATTGCCTTCGAGACCATGTGGTACGAGTTCTCTGAAACGCCGGTCACCGGGGCTCGCGTCCGCAGTGATTCGTTGGTCGCCGGCGTCCGGTATCCGCAGATCACATCGATCAATCCATCCGGTCGATGCAGCGTAATCAGCAAGGCGTGCAGCAGGTCGAACTCCCGCGGATCGTACGCGGCATCGTCTCCGGTGCGGTAATCTCGCAGGAAATGATTCAACAGCTCCAGCGAGCTCGGCAGATACCGATCGCCCACCTTGTACGCCACGTCGATCGACTCGCCCGTATGCACCTGATGCATTCTGAGCCGGCTCTCCGGAGCGTGCGGCGACTCTGCGGCAGCCACCCCCAGCTGCGTCGGAGAGTTGAGCGTCTGCGCCAGCAGGCAGACCGCTGCCGTCCACACCATCGCAGAAACCTTCGTCAGTGCCATTGGACCCTCCCGCCTAGATGCCCACACGATTGGAGGAGGACGGTTCCCCTTGGTTCCGGCTCGTGTCTGTCCCGTCGCACACCTGCCTGGCGCAGATACACTCGCGGCAAAACGTATGATTGAGACGATGGGCCGAGATCATGAAGGCGCTGCCCAGAAACGTGATTGCCACCTCCATCCAGTGGTGCGGAAGCAGGTCTCCCCACCACGCTCCACCGAAGATAAACGCGAGCCCCACTCCCATCATGCCCAGCACGCGCGCCCTCCGGTGAAGGCGAAATCCTCGTAATAAGGCGATCGCTCCGATCATCGCGATCGCGAGCGCAAGCCCACGATGCGTGCTCTCCTCCGAAGGCAGGAAATGAGCAAGCACTACCGAAAAAGAGAGCAGGAACGGGGTTACGATACAGTGAATAACGCACAAAGTGGACGCACCGACACCCACCCAGTCAGCCCAGGGGGACGTAGCATCGTTGGAGATGGGCTCAGTCATTTCCATTCCTGCATCCTATCACTACTGCGAACTCGACTGCATTAGGCGATCTGTGCGCCAGCTGAAACAAACGTTCGCCGCTCCAGATTCGTCCAATCGCCACCCATGCACGCCGCGCGTCCAAGACGCCGAGGGACTTACACGATGACCGTTTCACGCAACAGCCGCCTTTCGTTCTTTTTCCTGGCCACCTGCCTCGCCGCTCCCCTCTCTGCTCAATCGGCCGGCTCCGCCCTGAAGGTCACCCGGGCGTCCCTGCCCAACGGCATGCAGGTCGTCATCATCCGCAACTCGCTTGCCCCCGTCGTCACCGTAGAGGCCAACTTCAAGGTTGGCGGCGATGAGACTCCAGCAGGCTTTCCCGGCATGGCGCACGCCGAGGAGCACATGGCCTTCCGCGGATGCGCGGGCATGTCCGCGGATCAAACCGCCGCTATCTACGCCGAGCTCGGCGGCCAGAACAACGCCGATACCCAGCAAAACATCACCCAGTACTATGCCACCGTTCCCGCCGCCGACCTCGACGTCGCGCTTCAGGCCCAGGCTGCCTGCCTTCGCGGCGTCGACGACACGGACGCGGAGTGGAATCAGGAGCGCGGAGCCATTGAGCAGGAGGTCTCCCGCGACCTGTCCAACCCCACCTACAAGTTCATCAGCCGCCTCAACCAGGATCTCTTTGCCAACACGCCCTACGCCCACGATCCGCTCGGCACCAAGGCCTCTTTCGACGCCACCACCGGGGCCATGCTGAAGGATTTTTACAGCAAGTGGTACACCCCCTCGAACGCCATCCTGGTCGTCGTCGGCGACATCGACCCCGACAAGACCCTGGCCAGGATCAAGCAGCTCTATGGCGACATCCCCAGCCATCCTTTGCCTGCTCACCCCGCCGTCAACCTGCAGCCGTTCAAGCCCGAAACGTTCACCCTCGACAGCAACCTGCCCTACGTTCTCGGCTTCGTGGCCTATCGCCTTCCCGGCACTGACTCCCCTGACTACGCCGCAGTACAGATCCTCACCGACGTGCTCGGCAGCCAGCGCGGCGATCTCTACGGCATGGTTCCCGCCGGCAAGGCTCTCGCCGCACAGTTTGCCATGGCGGAGAACTATCCGCAGGCCAGCGCCGGCTTCGGCGTCATCGTGGTTCCCGCCGGAGCCGACCCCCAGCCGGCCATGGGCGAGATGCGCCAGATCCTCGCCGGCTACGCGCAAAAGGGAGTACCGGAAGATCTTGTCGCCGCTGCCAAGCGCAGCGAGATTGCCCAGGCCGAGTTCCAGCGCAACTCCATTCCCGGCCTCGCCAATCTGTGGTCGAACGCCCTGGCCGCCGAGGGCCGCGCCACGCCGGACGAGGATCTCGACGCCATCCGCAAGGTGACGCTCGCCGACGTCAATCGCGTCGCCAAAGAGTATCTGCTCAACGCGAACACCATCACCGCCGTCCTGAAGCCTGCTCCCAACGGCCAGCCCTCGGCCTCCAAAGGCTTTGGCGGCGGCGAAGAGGTCACCTCCGCGCCCACCAAGCCCGTGCAGCTTCCCACCTGGGCTGATGCTTCGCTCAACCAGCTCAAGCTTCCGGAGAACACCGTCTCCACCTCCGACACCATGTTGCCGAACGGCATTCGGCTCATCGTCCGCACGGACACGACCAGTCCCACTGTGACCGTGCTTGGATCGGTCAAGCGCAATCCCGATCTCGAAACGCCGGCCGGGCAGGAAGGCGTCTCGAACGTGCTCGACGACCTTTACTCCTACGGCACCACCACGCTCGATCGCCTCGCCTTCCAGAAGGCGCTCGATGACATCGCCGCGAACGAAAGCGCCGGCGCGCGCTTCTCGCTTAGCGTGCTCAAGGAAAACTTCTCGCGCGGCGTGGAGTTGCTGGCCGATAACGAGCTGCATCCGGCGCTCCCTGCGGACGCGTTCAAGACCGTCCAGCAGCAAACCTCGGAGTTCGTCGCCGGCAATCTGCAAAGCCCCGGCTACAAGACCTCGCGTGTGCTCGACCTCGCCCTGCTGCCGCCTGCGGATCCCTCGCTGCGCGAAGCCACGCCCGCTTCCATCAACAAGCTGTCTCTCGACAACGTGAAGCAGTTCTACGCGCAAACCATGCGGCCGGACATGACCACCATCGTCGTCGTCGGCGACGTGACGCCGCAGGATGCAAGGATGGTGGTCGAGAAGTGGTTTGGTGCGTGGAAGGCCTCAGGCGCCAAGCCCGAGACCACGCTTCCAGCCGTTCCCGTCAACAAGGCGTCCGCGCAAAACGTAGCCGACGCGCAGCAGGTTCAGGACTCGGTCACGCTCTCTGAAGAGCTCAAGCTGAACCGCTTCGACCCCGACTACTATCCGCTGCAGCTCGGCACCCACGTCCTTGGCGGAGGCTTCTATGCCACCCGCCTCTACCATGATCTTCGCCAGATTGCGGGCTATGTGTACACCGTTGACGTTGCGCTGCACGCCTCGAAGACCCGCGCGACCTACACCGTGACCTACGGGTGCGATCCCGGCAACGTCTCAAAGGCGCGCGGTTTGATCGAGCGTGACCTCAACCAGATGCGCAAGGAAGATGTCTCCGACGCCGAGTTGCATCAGGCCAAGGCGCTCCTGCTTCGTCAGATCCCGCTCAGCGAGTCAAGCGAGGACTCCGTCGCCGGCGGCCTGCTTGCTCGAGCCGAGATCGGTCTGCCGCTCAACGAGCCCTTCCGCGCCGCCAAGCGCTACTTCGACCTCAGCGCCTCCGAGGTCAAGGCCGCCTTTGAGCGTACGATCACGACCGACAACCTCGTGCAGGTCGTTCGCGGTCCCGCACCCCAGTAGTCTTCTTCCCAAAGCCAAGCCGGAACGGAGAGCGCTCTCCGTTCCGGCTTTTCCTGCCTGGCCCTCTAGCTCTTCTAAGTTGAGTCAGAACCTTCCTCCCGTCGCCGATGACAGCCGCACCCCACCCCCAACGCTCGGCTCGGACATGTCACGGACCGAGAGCCGGTGAGCAGCAGAATCCAGGTGGAAGTGCGGCAAAGAAACGCCCCGAGATTTATTAATTTTCACTTAGTGGTCAGAGTGCTTCTGTTAAGTCATGGTCGGCAGCGGTGGGGAGGGTTTTGGTTTCTCCATATTGGCGG
>CAXTQE010000070.1:0-18572 GCA_964246225.1 uncultured Acidobacteriaceae bacterium
CCCTAGTCTTGGCCTTCGACGCTACCCTTGGCCCTTACAAGTTCGATCTGCGAAGCCACAAATTCAGTCGTGTAAAGGGTGATCGTTTCCCCTGCTACGGTCTTGTCATAGTTGTTGTTGCGGGCTTCGGCCTCGACATAAACGCGGTCGCCTTTTTTCAGTTTCGCCGCGTACTTGCGAAGGTTGCCGAAGACAACAATTGTGTGCCAGTCGGTTCGGTCGTTGCGCGTGCTGTCAACCATCCAATGCGAGGCGGTAGCGACGGCAAGACGGAGTGGAGCGTTGTCAGAGGTAAGGGGCTTCGGGTCGGCTCCGATATGGCCCATCAAAGTTACGCGGTTCAGATCGTTAATCATTGGTGTTTCTCCCTGTGTGGTTTTGGCTTCAGCAGCGTTCCCGCGCTGCTGGTAGATCGGGGCTTGTTGCTCATCCCCTCTCTGTTTCTAAGTATACCCCTTTCTACATTATTAGCAAGGTAAAACACTAGATTAGTGAAATTATTCCTAGGTAAAAGTAAGGAACTCTCGCGGACCGCTCTGTGCTTCATTTGGAGCCGTTGCTTTTGCTTTGCACTTGCTCTTGTTCTTGCTCCTGAAACCCATACCCCGTCGTGGTCCTCGGGCGCGGCTGTGGGAAACGCCAGCACCACCGGCGTTTTCCAAGTGGCGGTGTAAAGGGTGGGAAACGGCACCATCGTTTTCCAGGCTTTGCACGGTCACGGCAGACGCGCCCGATGCTTTTGCTGTGGGAATGTGGGAGGGTGCCAGCTCCATCGGCAGCCTTCCAAGCGAAGCGCCATTTCCATAGCCGGGGACTCCCCACGCTTTACGCAAGCAAATTGGTCATGGAAATGGCGCGGCTATGCAAAGCATGGAAAACGATGAAGCCGTTTTCCACCCTTCGCACAGCCGCTTGGAAGACGCTGGTAAGGCTCGCGTCTCCCACATTCCCACGACCACGGCGACGAGATTAGGTAAGAAGGACAAGCAACTGCGACTGCTTTACCAAAGCATCGGTCTGTTCTCGTCAACTGAGAATGCCGGGCGGATCACTCCCGAGATTGCGACATATGGGGTCACCGCGAGCTGCCCAACTCCTGTTTGCTGCACTCTTACCGAAAGCACGGGCGGTCTCAACCGGTCGACTTTGCGGGAACAAATCGAATGCGAGGATGCCAGGTTTGATGGGCAAACGGAAGTTCATTTCCAGGGACTTACATTTGAAGAGCTGAGAACGATGTCATACTGCTACCCATGCTTCCACGGCGCCGCTTTCTCCTCAACTCTCTTGCTCTTACCGCATTGGAAAGTCTCCCGGCAAAACTTCTCCGCGCAGCCGCACCTGTCTTCAAAGCCCTGCCCACGTGGAAGCCCGGCATCCTTGAGATCCACCATATCGCCACCAATCGCGGTAACAGCGCACTCTTGATCCTGCCCGACGGCACCACCATGATGGTCGATGCCGGTGCCATTTATGGCACCACGCCCTATCTCAGCGATCCGCTGCCGTCAGGCCAGCATCGTCCCGGCGAGTGGATTGGCCGCTACGCCAAGCGGCGTCTGGAGGCCAGCGGACTCACAACCATCGACACCTTTCTGCTCACCCATCTGCACGGCGATCACGTCGGCTATCTCCCACCCGACGGCCCGCTCTCAACCGACGGAACCTACCATCTGACCGGTGTCTCCGACGTCGCCGCCATCGTCCCAATTCAAAGGTTCGTCGATCGCGCATGGCCTGACTACACCTATCCGTCATCCGCGGAAGCCGATTTCCAGAAGAACTACCGTGCGTTCCTCCAGTCTCAAAGCAAAGCCGGCAAGAGGGTCGAGCGTTTCCGCCCTGGCTCCAAGGACCAATTTACCCTGCAGCACAAACTCGCCGACTACCCCGGCTTCGAGATACGCAACCTGATCGCCAACGGCGAGGTATGGACCGGCAAAGGAGAGCAAACTCGAAAGCTCTTTCCGGAGCTATCGACGCTTAAGCCAGCCGATTACCCCGCCGAGAATCCCCTCTCCTGTGCCGTTCGGCTCCGCTACGGCAGGTTCGGCTACTACACCGGCGGCGATCTCACCAGCGACACCAACTATGGCCGCGATCCATGGCGCGATTCCGAATCTCCTGCGGCGGAAGTGTGCGGCCCGGTCAGCGCCGCCGTCTCGAACCACCATGGCTATTTCAACGCCAATGGCGATCGGTACGTCCGCGCACTCCAGCCACAAGTCTTCATCCTCCCCACGTGGGACTCCGCGCATCCCACCGTAAACGTGCTAAACACGCTCTACTCGAAGGCCATCTATCCCGGAAACCGCGACGTGTTTGCAACCTTGGTGAAGCAGGAAAATCGCATCGCCAACAAGAAGACAGATGACCTGAAATCACGTGCAGGACACATCGTCATCCGCGTCGAACCCGGCGGCGAAACATTCGCCGTGCACATCCTTTCAAACGCGGATGAAAGTGACACCGTAATAGCGAGCTTCGGCTCCTACACTGCCTAAGACACGTTTTGCGACTCTCCGTGAAAACGGGATTGTGGGAACTTAGCCCGGCCTAGGTCCCGATGAACGCTTTCCCATCAGAAGTGTTTCTGGCTTGATGACCAACCGGCAATACACTCGCCATCATGCCGTCGCAATTACCAGAGGGTTCTTAGCGAAGGTGCCGTCTCGTCTCGCTTTATTGAAGTGCTTCTGCGTTTTCAGCAAAGCGATGAGGACTCCAAGCAGTCTGTCGGCTAACCCGCGCAATGCCCGTGGATGCTGGTGGCCTGCTGCCCTCAGTGCGTCGTAGTGTTTTCGGCTCCTGCTATCGCAGCAAAGGCTGCTTGTTGCCCAGTAGAACACCGCGTTTCGCAGGCGAGGACTGCAAGCCTGACGCATGCCGACGGTTTTTCTCTTGCCGCTTTGCCTGGTGACCGGAGCCGTGCCGGCATAACAGCGCAATGCTTCGTAATCCCGCTCCCGGATCGGCTTGGAGGCTTCTGTCAGGAGAGCCGCGGCGACAGCAGGGCCGACACCAGGAATAGATAGGACCAGGCCGGCATCACACGGTGGCAGATCCGCTCCAGTGGTCGTCTCGATCATTGCGCTCAGAAGACGCTTGATGCGGTTGCCGACCTCCCGGACTTGCTCTTCAAGCAGCTTCAACTGGGGAAGAAGGAACTGGACATGCTCACTGGCTGCCTCGGCTCCGCCTGGAGCCAGAACCAACGGCATGGTCTTCAGCGCAAGGAGCACATCATCGGCTGAATGCTTACGAATCCGGTTTGTCTTGAGGATGCGCTGAACGCGAAGGGAACTCATTCTTGCGCCTTCTGCGGGCGTAGGTGCCGCCTCCAGCAGATCCCACACCAGTCGATCGTCCGCAGCGGGACTTATCGCCAGCATCTGTGGGTAGTACCTGTGAAGCTGCTGCCACAAACGGTTGGTAACCCGCCTGAGTTCGATCTTTAGTTCGTCTTCAAAGCGGGAAAGTTCTCGCAGCCGGATCAAGTCGGGGGAGTCGATCTGCACCTGTCTATAGCTCTGCCTGTCGGTATACAGCGAGCTGGCCAAGACCAAAGCATCTCTGGCATCGTCCTTCGCTCCGGCAACCGTGAACCGGTCACGAAAGCGGTCTACCTGTTTGGGATTGATCGAGAACACGGTGAAGCCACTCTCGACAAGAGTTTCTACCAGCGCGCCCCAGGCGACCTCGATGCCGATCGCGACCAGAGCTGGCTCACATGCGGTGCGTTGTTTGAGCATCTTGATCAGGGCAACGAGTCCTTCGCCGCTGTGGTCTGCGTTGTATTGCTCTAACACTCGGCCGGTACCATCCATCACAGCAACGCGGTGGATCTGTGTTCCCCAGTCGATTCCGACAAAGTATTGAAACGATTGCTTCATGTTAGGTCTCCTGGACTGCTTTGCGATGCTTTCGTCACGCCTGTACCGGCACTCACCCGGCTGCGGTGGTGCTACTCCCCACTGGACGTATACATCACTGCTTACCGTCAAGGCGCAAGTCCCCGATTGGTGATCGAGTCACTGCGTTACGGAGGCGCTCTTGACGGCCAGCTACGTGAGACTCACTCGATAACGGAGAAGTCTCGAACAGCGTACAGGCGTTGCGGGGTGTCCCCGCTCAGGAGGGTGCGGGAAGACGGCAGTTGGATCGCGGGCTGCAGCAGGGAGGATCGATCCTCCCCTTTACTTGCTCGTTCTTCCTACACAGCTTGCACTTTGTTTTCGCCTTATTCGTCAGGCTGGGGCGGTATAGATCCGGATGCCAATCTTTCCAAGCAGAACAGCTCACTGATTTACTTTAGGTGTACCTGATAGCCGGGACGCGTTTGGCTCAGGAGAAGCAGGTCAATGTTCGTGTGATTCCGACGGAATTGGCGATCGGTGATTTGGTTGGTCTGACGTATGAGATTAACAACGGCGTTTTCCGGCATGGGCTACGGGAGCTGGATAAGAAGTGCAGCGAGGGAAGGAGTGCCGAAGGGGTACCATGCACGGAAAAATTCTCCCGATATTCATAGGCTATGCCTCTGGAGCTGCTCATGAGGTGAAAGGGAAGCACACGTCCGCGTTCTACATTGGCATCCGCTAACTTTGGCCATTAACGTGCATTCCCGTTGTTATACCAAAGAAGTGAGATTCAATCAGGCGCGTCCATCCAGGGAAGTCCAGTCTTTATTTTCGTCAACCTTGCTTTGCTCAGGAGTTTTTGCGCATGCGTTTGAGAAACATCGCTGTCCTCTGTGTCTCCACTGCCCTCACCACTGGGGTCGGCACCGCTTTCGCCCAAGGCATCATTACCGGCTCACTCACTGGCACAGTGCAGGATCCCTCTGCGGCGGTTGTACCCGGTGCCGAAATCACCGCCACCAACAATGCCACAGGTGTGGTGAGTACTCTTCGGTCCAATCAAGCCGGCGACTTTAATTTCAGCGCCTTGCCTGCTGGCACTTATACGGTGCTCATTTCTAGTTCAGGTTTCTCGCCTCTCACACTCAAGAATGTTGAGATATCCTCCGGCCAGGTGAATGGCCTTGGTGCGGAGAAGCTGACCACGGGCTCAGCCTCAGAAACGATCGAGGTGAGCGAATCTGCGAATCTGCTCGAAACCGCTCAGTCTCAGGTATCGACCACTTTCGATACGCAGCAGGTAGCCGATCTGCCGGTCGCGGGTGGTTTCGACGAGCTGGCCCTGCTGATCCCCGGCGTTGTCAGCACCCGCGGCAACAGCTTTACAAATACCAATGGAGCTGGTTTCTCATCAAATGGCCAGCGTGGCCGCTCGAATAATTTCGAGATTGACGGCCAATCAAATAACGACAACTCCGTTACAGGACCGCAGGTCTTCTTTGCGAACCAGGATGCGATCCAAGAGGTGCAGGTCATCTCCAACAACTTCAGCGCGCAGTACGGACGCGATGCTGGAACAGTGGTCAATTACATCACTAAGTCGGGAACCAACACCTTTCACGGTTCCGCTTTTGAGTTCTACGCGGGCTCTTGGCTGAATTCGCTCACTCAGGGTCAGAAGTCACCATTTCAGGGGTTCTGCCCGCCCGGTGTCATCGTCGGAACAAACGGTTGCATTGCGGTCAAGCGGCCCCGCTACACCGATAACACCTATGGCGGAACCTTTGGTGGTCCCATTCTCAAAGACAAGCTGTTCGGATTCGGAAGTGCACTGTTCGCCCGGAACTTTGCTGGTGCTTCACCATCCTTGTCCGGCACCGGAGTCAGCGGGTATTTCCCGACCCCAGCCGCCATCAATCAACTTGCAGCGACCTACCCCAATAGTCCTGGTATCCAGTCGCTCGTCCAATACAACCCGTACACTGTCACAGCGGGTAATCCGACACCCATTGGTACGCCACAAACGATCTCTGTTACAGACGGCATAACGCCGTCGACCATTCAAGTCTCGCAGTATAGCCGTTTTCTGCCCACCTACAGCACGGATGAAGAGGTGCTTGGGCGTCTCGACTATCAAGCGACACCCAAAGACCGCTTCTATGCTCGGTATTTTTATCAATTAAATCCCACAATCGCAGGCTCGGGAACAATAGCGACTGGCGCGTTCGTCAACGTCAACGACCGCACCCACTCGGTCGGTGCGGACTGGACCCACATTTTCTCCAATCGGATTACTAACCAGCTTCGTTACAGTTTTCAGCAATCGGTGCTTACTTTTGACGGAGGCGGCTACTCCAGTTGCACGGTGACCAACCTGTCCGCCTGCCCGTCATCATTCGCCATGAGTACCGGCACCCGGACCCCAACAGCTGCTGGCCCAGCTATCAATATCGCCGGCTTCGGGTTGGCCACAAACCTGCCCCAAGGCCGCATCGTAAAAGATACCCAGATCCAGGACAACGCTAACCTCCTCTTTGGGAAGCACACTATAACCTTCGGAGGCGCATTCGAATATCAGAACTCGCCAAATGTGTTTCTGCCAACTATCAGCGGAGGTTACACCTTCGGCTCAACGGGCACCGGGACCACATTGCCTGCACTCAACGGTTTGGTGCAAGGCATCACTCCACTTTCGCTTGCGGCCGGCAATGCCAACATCCACTTCACCGAACCTGACTGGGCCGTGTACGTCCAGGACGATTGGAAAGTAACCCCGTCTTTCACCGCCAATATCGGTCTTCGTTGGGAGTACTTTACCTCGAGCATTAATCTGCTGCATAACATCAGCGTCGCCAACCAGACAGGGCCAAATCCACTCTGGAACACCTCTCTTCCCTTGTCTACGACTACCTTTCCCTCGGTCGCAGAAGACTACAAGCACTTTGAGCCGCGTCTCGGGTTTGCTTATAACCCTTCCGGCCTGAAGAGCCTTGTCATTCGCGGCGGATACTCAGTCAATATCGCTCCCGCCTTCTACAACATCTTTTTGAACTCCTATGGCTCGGCTCCTGTGGTTCTTGCCGCTACCGTGACCAACTGCAGCAACACCACTAAGTCCTGCGTGCCGACTGGAGGGTCCAACTATAGCTCCGTACACGCACAAGATACGAAGTACCTTCCACTTGGGGCTAACCCTGGCCAATTTAACCAAACATTGGTTCCTTCAAACTTCCGCCAGCCGTATACCCAAACCTACTCACTCGGCACCCAGTATGAAGTCGGTCGCTTCTTCGTCGCAGAGGTTCGCTACGTTGGCGCACACACAGTTGGGGATTTCCAAAGTGCGAATGCGAATCCACAATTCGCCGCCGCCGCCGCCGCGTTCCCTACCTTCTTTTCAGGCTTGACCCCATGCTCGACGGCCATGAGCACACTGGCGACCCAGGGTGATGTTGGACGCCTACACTGTGGTCAAACTAACGTTCGCTTACGAGAAAACACTGCTTTTGAAATCTACAATGGTCTTCAGACACAGGTCACCACGCGCGCTTACCACGGTCTCACCGCAAATGCGTCCTATACGTTTAGCCGTACGGTCGACAACGCCAGTGAGGTCTTTGGAAGTGGAACCGGCGCGGGAAGCACCATTGCCTTCGCCCAGAACCCCTTTAACACCAACGAGCAGGAACGCGCGGTCAGCGGAAACTCTTTCCCAAACGTCACCTCTGTTGGGTTGAGCTACGTCGATCCACACTTCAAGCAAAGCCATTCCTTCGCAGGCCGTGCGCTCGGTGGTTTCCAGTTCAACACCATATATCTTTTCAACAGCGGTCAACCATGGACGCCGACCCAGGCAGTTGGCGACTCTGGCGGTAGTTTTTGCGATTCCACCTTTAACTCGGCATTCATCGGTCTCGACAGTTGCCGTCCGGTCTTAAACAATCCAGCTGCGCCAATCGGAACCGTGGGTTATAACTCTGGAGGCGGAGTCTACCGTGATCGCGGAACAGGAGCGATCATCGCGCCCAGTTCCGTGCACTGGCTCGTTAATAATCAAGCGGAGGCAATTACACTCGGGACGCCCTACCCAGGCGTTTCACGCAACACACTGCGTGGAGACAGCTATAACAACGTCGATTTGAGCATTTTTAAGAACAACCAGATCACCGAGCGGCTCAACCTCCAACTTCAGTTTCAGGTTTTTAACGCACTCAATCGCGGTTATTACAACATCCAAGATGATTCCATCGACGATGCTGGTAGCACCTTTGCCAACTACATGGGAAACACGGGAACGGTTCGCTCCGTGGGTGGTTCACCTACAAATCGGAGTGCAACTCTTGGTGCGCGTATTCTCTTCTAACAAGAGCCGAAAATCTAATACGATACTGGCCGGCACCGACTTCTGTGCCGGCCAGTATCGTTTATGGTTCCTGTTCATGCATCAGCGCCCATAGGGGCGCAGCTCATAATGAATCTGTGGAAATAATGTCTTGATGACTTCTTCTCAGATGATTTCTTGAATGTCATCAAGAACTGAAACAGCGCAAACACTTCATCTTCTTAGGCAAAAGAAGCGATACTTAGTCCGTCGGCACCCAAATGCTGCTCGGGTACGATCAACTTACCGGCTGCGATCCAGCATTTGCTCAACAATGCAAAGTAAAGTCGCTCGACGAGGCGCTGAGCGCCGAGTTTAGATAGATCGTGCCGGAGCCAGCGAAGAGTTGTGCGGTTCGACTATGTTCTCGAATTGGTCGATCTAAACTGAGAGCTAGTTTGCATCTCGTGACACCGAATCATTTTTTTAGGTTTGCAGAGTTCGGCCATTCACGGTAAACCACATCATAAGCACTGCGAGCAATTTCCGTACGGTCAAGAGCGGAAGGTTCTCGATTTCGTGCGGTGTTCTCTACGTCTAAAAGCGTGCCGCTGTTCCGCTCACAGAACTGGCGAATCTACCTTGGGGTTCTTGACTCCGTGCTCGGCCTCCATTCGTTTGAGTTCGGCGAAGAGTTCCTGCATTTCACCGCCGTGCTCTGATTCAGGTTCGGTTGCCACCGGTTCGTAATCCTGAGCGAAACGATCTCCATCCGTTTCGAGGATGCGGGCCAGAAGAAGCAGCGATTCGGCAAGCTCTTCGATCGACCGAAAGCTTAACTCGAGCCGCCCACGGGTAAGACCGATGCTTTCGGGCAAGAAAGCGATGCCGATGGGGTCGAGGTCGCGCCGCACCAGCGACCGCGGCTTGCGTCTCGAGCCTTGAGTTTTTGCGGTCCGAATTTCTTCGAACAGTTTCGTCGTGTCTTCCGCGTCGCGTACCTTGTCTAGGAATCCCGCGAGCACCTCCCGGTCGACCAGCTGCGAGGTCCCGACCTGGACGGTGGGGAGCATCTCGAGCAGCTTGCCGGCGGCCCGGGGCTGGAGTTCGAAAAGTTTCTCGAGGTCGCCGCGATCGTAGTGCGACCGGACGGAGTGGGCGACCGAGCGGCGAATCTCGTGCAGACGGGGAAGCCAGGAGACTGGGCGGGGCATGGAGTTTTGGTCACCGGCTCCCTGGTATCAGAGCAACGAAGCCAGTCTAGAGGCTTTCCGGAAGGAGGGGAATAGCTGCGAGATCTCGCACTAAGTAATTCGATTGATAATTTTGTAGCATCTGAGAAGTATACATTCTCAGATGCCAGGAACGATTGTGCCCATTATGGGCTGACATTGGAGAGGAACTCGCTCGTTGTCGCGTGAAACTTCCGTGAGCCTCACGGAAGAATTAGAATATGCTGCATGGATGCCGTGAACTGGACAGACTGCCCGCTCGTAAGCTCGGACCCGCAAGTGGTCCATGGTGAGCCGGTGTTTAGAGGCACGCGTCTGCCTGCTTCTACGATTGTCGAGAATGTTGACGCCTACCTGGATGAGGGTCTGTCGCTGGACGAAGCGGTAACTGCCACACTGGAAAGTTTCCCAACGGTGCCGAACGGTACGGAAGGCATACTCGCCATCCTCGCCTATCGCGCCATCCAAGAACAGCAACCCACTCCGTGAGACTGATTCTAGATGAGGGTGTGCCGCGTCAGCTGGCAAGGCACCTGAGGGGTCACGATGTCACGACAGTTCCAGAAGCTGGCTGGTCAGGCATAAAGAACGGGGTCCTGCTTGGACTGATCGAACGGGACGGGTATGGCGCGTTCTTGTCGTGTGATCAGAACATTCCTGCGCAGCAAAGCCATCTCAAACGTCGGCCGTTCGCCACCCTGCTGCTTACAACCAATCACTGGCCCACAATGGAGCTGCATGTGGGCAAGATCGCCGAAGCGCTCAATCAATGCGAGCCCGGCCGAGTCGAGAAGGTTGAATGCGGTACCTTCGTTCCACGCAAGTTTAAGCAGGGGCCATCGTAGCCTTGGGCTAAGGTCCTTTGCAGATCTCCAGATCTCCAGATCTCGGATGCTACGAAGCCCGATTAGCAGAACTTCACGACCCTGGATTGCCCCTGAGGCGAATTGTTCCCTGCTCCTTGCGTTTACGCGTAGCGATTGTTTACCGATGCAGAAGGTAGAAATCGGGCGAAACTTGAATCTGCGCTAGGTTTGCTTCTCTCGCTCTGCAGGTTGTGGACAAAGCAGTGGTCAAAACCCGCACCAACGGCCAGTGAGTCATTCCACATATCCGTGAGGCAAAGGCGCTTGGAATAAAAATGGGGGACCCGGAGTTCAAGCTGCGGGAGTTGATCAGGCGCGAGAATATCCGTGTTTTCAGCAGCAATTACGCCTTGTACGGAAGCCTTTCCGGAAGAGTTACAGATACGCTGCTCTCGATACTCCGACTATCGAGACCCACTCGATTGATGAAAGCTTTCTGAGCCTGGGCGAGTTCGGCGAAAGGGGAGTGGAGCCTCTCGCGCGTGAAGGGAGCGACACAACCTTGGAGGCTGCCGACACCATCACGGTACAAACTCGACCATACCGGTTTGGGGACTTCGACATCTTAGCTGCGAATATGCACCCTTCCTCGGGGGACTGGAAGAGCTTTCGCTACACGATCGCCTCATGGCTCCTCCCACGCAGCAGCGACAGGACTTTGATCAAAACGTTTCAGCCAGTCGCTGCCGTGCCCAATGACGTTTGGACTGATAATCTCGCTACTTGCCTAGATTGGCTGGAGGCCGGGGAGCAGCAAAGCGTGCTTACAGACCTTCTGCATCTGTCTAAGAAGAAACAAGCCGCAAGAGGCGGCCAGCCTCCTTTTTAACATTTCACTAGGTACTGCAGACCGGTTCAAACGTCTGAACGTCACTAAACTTAATGGAAGCGGGCTGCTGAGACGTATGGCAAAGAGAGACCCTAACAAAACAGCTCGAAATCGCCTCATCAAGGGCCTTACGAAAGACTTGCTTGACCTCCTACCCATAGTGCTCAAGGAGACGGGAGAGCCGAGTCAGGCGTCTCTGAATGCCATTCTCGGCAGCAAGAACGATGACTTCTTCGATTTGAAGCATGACGTGGTCCACAGTCAGGACCAGTTCGTGAACCAGTGGCTCACTGGTTTAAAGCTTGCAGCTGAGAAGCAGGGGGGGGCTGTCCAGTGGATCTGGCAAATGCTGAAAAGACACGCCAACTTTCGCAAATATACGCTTCTGTTCCTCAAGCGTTCCTACCTCCTCCACTTCGAAGAGCTCTCCAGAAACCGACCAGACCTGGATACCGTTGAACTCTGGATCGGTCAGAAAAACGCAAACTACGGTCTTTTGGTGACACCGCGTTTTGCCCAAGGTCAATGGGAAAACGACAAGAGCGAGATTCGGGCGACCAAGTTCCTGTACTTCACCGTGGGTCACGTGCTTGCGACTGGTCTCGTGATCCCTGGCAAGAACAAGAGAGTTGTCTTCCACGATCTGGAGCAGTACCTGACATTCTTCCAAGACACTCTTGTGCGTGCATCAGGATCTCAGTATGAGTACGAACTTGCTGAACTGTATTGCGAATACGTCAGAGGCCATGAGCGTCCAAGCGACGTGCCGCTCCTCATCCCTGAGTTCCGATATGACGGTCTGGCTATCAAGCACATCTACCGGCTAGATTTTCTGACGATTGATCCATATACCTTCAACAAGGTGGGTTTTGAACTGTCGCCTTGGTCCACTCATGGTTATTTGTCTAAGACAAAGGAGCTTAACCAGACTCAGATCAACGCCATGGCAGCTGACAACTTCTCGAAAGAGATGCGGAAGCATCGCTCTTTCTTCAAGAAGCACGAGATCATGTCCCTGATTTTTACGGACGATGAGCTGCAGAATGCAAAGGGCATTTTCGAGGAGTTTTTACTCCCTTGTTTGCAACCAGAGACGCCCAAAACCCAGCTTTCCTTCCAGATTATGGAAGAATTGCTAACGGACTGAAAACGAAAGCGGTATGCATCTGCTGCGTTCCGGTGGACCGGCGAGCGATGGAATGCACGCTTTCCGAGCATCCGAACTAGATGGAGATATCGGGTGACATCTACCATCCCCTAATAGCGGTGTAGATGACATCCCCTCCGTAGATGGCTTCCGTGACGTTAGGCACTTTGCGATCAACAAGCATAAACCAAGTGTTCTGAAGCTCAATGGCGAAGGGTCGAGCTGCTTTATAGCCGTCATAAACGCGTGCGCTCATCAGGATCGGCGGCGATGCGGCGCTGGTGGTGATTGCTTCGGTTCCCGTGGTCCAGGAGTGGAAGTTTGGGTTGCTGTGAATCATGAAATTCGTGCCGTTATAGGTGAACTGCTGCATCACCTCTGAAGGCCATTCAATCTTGTAAATAAGACCGCCCAGAGGGGCCTTGTAGGCAACGCGCGCAAACGTAACCGTGACGGTCTCCGCAGGTTTATTGGCGTTGTCTGTAAGCTTCGATGCAATGTTGGCTGGACGGCCAAGCCAAACAAGAGAATGGTAGCTACCCTGTGCAGAACCGTGTCGCCGAATCCCAATTTTCGTTGCCAACATCCTTCCATAGTCAATCCCGATTCCAAAGCTAACTTCATCATGCCGAAAGTGGACGTTGATAACGTATTGGCAGACACTGTTGATCAGCACTGCGGTATCGACTGCGTTGACGAAGCAATGGGGTTGGTCGAAAAGCATCATTACGCGATCCCCGATGATGCCTCGCATTTCACCACCGAATGCCTTGGCACAACGGGTCATAGCTCTTACGAACGCAGAGTAGAGACGAGCCACAGTGTCTCGCTTATGCTTCAGGCTTAGCTCGGTAGATCGCCTCATATCGACGTATAGAACAGTCGTCTCAAGAACTTTCACGTTCTGGTACTTGTCATCCAGATTTGGGAACGTTATCGCCCCATCATCGGAGTGTGGAACGTAGAAGGATTCCGTCGCGTTGATAGTAAATGCGGGGCTGAGGATGGTGGAAACCTCCTCGGTAACATCCGCTTTGAAAGATGCGAGATCTACCACGTAGCCCTCATTGTGCGAACAGCCAAGACGGCGGTCGGCACTAAGAGGGTGAGCGCGGCTACAAAGATGAGCCCGACACCACAGCTGAACAGCCTCATTTTTCGAACTGCTATTTCGCTATTTACGCTGAGCTGAACGGTGAGGTCGTGGATGTACTCGACGCTTGGTCCTGTGTCATCGGGATAGTAGCGCGTTTTAAGCTGTGACGGTAGGGCTTTGATCTGAACGGCGGCAATGTCTCCGAAATAGAGGAGGTTGCGGACGTGGGGACCTGCTCGCCTGCTGCCCAAGAACTTGGAAAGATTGAGGCGCGGGATAAATGAAAATAGTGCGATCATGGCGGCGCTGAAAGCAAAAATCATGGTGAACGGAACAGCAGAGGTGAACGGGGCCGGAATGTCTTTGCCACTGCATTCCATGTTAAAGCCCGCAACAAACCATCCCGACCCGAGAACGATGAGGCCCGCGTTCTTGGCTTCAGCGAAGCGAAGATAGTCAATTGCCCTTTGGAGATCAGCAACCAGAATCTTTTCGTACGACTCGCCTGGGTCTGTCATCGTGTTCGTCAGGTGCCTTTCTCGTGCGTTCTGTCTGCTTTGGCCAGGCACCGATTCTAGATGCCAGAGACTCGCGCGAACAAGCGTTCGCCTTGGGACACTCTCCACGAAGGCCGCAACTGGGCGAGCGGAGAAGAGCAGACGGATAAGAAGTCTCGCAATGAAATTGCGATAGTAGATCAAGCTCACTACGAGAAACCAACGATCTAAGTAAACTTAGAAGATGTATTCGCAGCTTTGTTTCCGGCCTCCAGCAGACTATGGGCGAGGGACCGAAACCCCGCGCTACTCATTGATTCCTGGAAGAGTTGGCTGAGCATGTTGTGACTCCCCCTCAATGGTCTTCAAGGGATTTGCCGATGGGGGCTGATTCAACGTGGGATTGTCCATAACAGGTACTTCAGCCGCTGCGCCGCTTTCTTGTGAAAGCTGCTGCTGTTGTGGGGGGGTATGAGCTTCTGTAGCTCTAGCAAAAGCATTGAAGATTCTGTTTCGGTCCATGTTCCAATAGTCAATAAACAGCGCAAGAAGAGATTTTGAAGCGACACCTAAAGAGCTGGGAGCGACGAACTGTCGCTTGTATGCCGCATTCTCAAGCTCTTTGGCGACGTTGAATAAGTCCTGTGAAACATTCGGTTTGCAGATGTATTCCGCAAGCATCCGCGTCGATAAGCCGTCCAAGTCCTTGTTGAGTCGATCCCTGACCTTCCCCGCGACATTACGGCTCTCGGGCACGTAATGCTCAATCAGACCCATGGCTAGCCGAAGCACCTGATCGGTGTTTGCTGCTCCTGGCGAGCCATGCCGCAGCCCATCGTTAATGCTTTTGAGGCGGATGCTAGCTTCGCTGAAAGCGAGGTCTTTGAGGCTAAAATCAAGCGCTATCGTTGCGAAAGAGAGCAGTAGGTAAAGCACGCGACACGCGACCTCTTCATGCGTGGAAACGACCTGCACTTGCTCTGCGAAAAACCTGGCGTCATCAATCCACCGATTGATGGCACTGTAACCAAGGTTTTGTGCGAAGGGTATCTTTGCGGCTTTCACTCGCGCTTTCCAGTCACCCCCCGGTTTAACTGGACTATACGTGGCAAGAAGCTCTAGGAACTGCTCCTCCGTTAGGCGCTCTTCCAGACTCTCAGAAGACTTCTGAAGTTTTGCTAAGAAGTTTCCGTCAAAGATGACAATTCCATGCTCACGACCAAATTCTGCAACCTCCAGGCGCTTATCTGTTGTAGCGACAATTGCCTGCTCAACCCCGAGAACATTCTGCAGCCCCTTCGTCCAGAAGATCCGCTCGATTGCCTTTGGGGTAGATTTGTTTTTGCAGTCAACGATGATCCTCTGTCGCGACACGGGCGACGGGCGATCATATGCCCAGATATCTATATCGGTGACCTCGAATCCTTGGTATACAAATGGAACTCCTCGCACAGTGTAATGTCCGCTGCGAATGAAGTAGAGCCGCAAGACTTCTTCCATCAGGTAGCCCTTTTGTAATCTATCGTCCATCAGTAGCTCCCGCGTGTTCGTAATGCCATCAGCATGTCCAGCGTCTCCCGCTTGCTGCGCACGCTCTGTTTTTTTCTTCCGATGTCTCGATTTACTTCTGGGCCTGTGTACGACGAAACGCTGGCACCGGGAAAGCGAAGTACCGACAGGTCGCTCGCGTCGCCACCTGTAAAAACCTGCAACGCGATCTCCCCCACTTCCTTCTTAAGGAGCCGCATACTGTAGCCCCACCGGTCGGGACGTATTTTTACGACACCCTTCAGTTCCAGCACCTTATAGTCCTGACCAATCGCGGAAACTGGGCCAATCTCTTCTCCTCGAATCAGCTTCTTTATTAGGGCCTCTGGATAGGTGATTTGGCCCCTGCTAGATGAACTGCGAGTCATACCGTAGGTGAGCGAACTCACGAAGGCTTTTGCGAGGTCCAGGGCATCCTCCACGAAGGGATTGCCATACTTGGAAAAGGCGGCTGGTCGAGTGATGTACGCGATATTCTCTTTGTCGTTGTTGACCACGTTAATGTCGTACATAGAAATGGCATTGAGCTTGTCGAACAGGGGGTCTCCAAGGGCCTTCTTAGCATCTTCGAGAGGAACACAACCAGCCTTCTTCAGCATGGCTTCGAGAGTCTCGATCTTTGTGGTATCCCCCGTAGACAAGCTAGTGAGCACAGCCTGGGTCTTCTTCATGAAGTCCCGTCGAAACAGGTTGCCGTTGAAGTAGACCTTATCGCCCCCACCCAGGTCTTCAAAGTCAACGAAGCCAATCTGCTCGGAATTTTCGAGCACACCTGCGGCTTCAGCCGATGTGAGTTTGCAAGTGTCGCTCAGATACTCGACAGACGTTTTATGCTGACGAGGAGCGCTCGACGTTTCCTCCGCAAGTGCGATGGAAGCCCTTTCTATCGCGGTGGGACCAAAATCCTCGAAGACGTCGGCGGTATGCTCCAGAACTTTTTGTGTGGTAACACCTAGCACGTCCACGCCTGTACCGGACACCTGGATAAGGCTACGTCTTGCTAGCTTCGCCAGAATAGGGTCGAGTTCCCAAAGCGTGTTGATATTTGCTGCTTTCGCAAGCGCCTCCACTTCCGGCCGGCTCAATGTTGTCTGGTCGTTCGAGGATAGCGCTGACAGAAGCGTGCCTGCTTTGCCGGCAGCGTTTACGGTGTTGTATTCCTGACTGCCGACCACCTGTTGCAATTTGATGGAGTGATGGACTAGCCATGCTCCGGTCGTCTTGGATTCCATGGATACCTTTGCCGAGAAAGTGGCGCAACAGACAGATGGGTCGTGGTCCGCCGCCTGGATGTAGCTGCTGAACTGCTTGACACTGCTGAAGCTCGGCGCTGTAGGCGCACTACACCGAACGCCGGTCTCTAGGCGTACTCTGGTTATTCTTCGTCATCCGGCGGGCTGTCTGGGTAAACGGTAGGAAGATCGCGCTCCTCGATGTCAGGATTGAAGTTGTAGTCCTGCTTAGGCAGTGTCGCACCATGCACGTTGTTGTCATTGTAGGAACGAAGATCCAGCTCTAATTGCAGGCAATCACTCAGGGCCATGTTCCGGCGGAGGGCACCCGACAATTGCATATGAGCTGGCGGTGCCTCAAACAACGTATACCAACGCGACCGCCTCTTCGGCCCATCCTGGGTTTGTACCTCGATGGGGATTGAATGATTCTTCCTAACCCTTCGCTCTTGCGGATCGGTGATGTATTCGCTCTTAAGGTGCTTGGCGATATCACGACGTAGGACTTCTTCTTGAGTAACGATATGAGGGACGATAAGGCCCTTGCTGATAGCCCATGGTGAGATCAGGTGGGGTTCGATAGCTGAATCAGAATTGGGATGCGCAAGCCGGTACTGCTCAAGCACGTACTCCACTTGCGCTTTCTTCTTCATCCGCTTCGGTGTCGCTATCACCTTTTTCATATGGCTACCTGGTCTCCGTTGAGAAGCTTGGGTGAAATGCTGTGTCCCCATCCGTCTGTAAGGGTTGTGCGGGTGGCGGAATCTCTGATCTTTGAAATGAGCTTTCGGTGAGCACCGTAGCTCACCTCCCCACGTTTGTGCAGTTGCCCGAGAATGATTCCAGGGTGCATCTTCACTCGAATGGAAAACTGCACAATCCGCGTCTCTTGGTAAAGGGGAGCGACACGGCTAATGAACGAAGTGAGTTCGGCAGTAGGCACTAGAGTATCGGCAGCAAAGCAGTCTGCAGCGGCTTCAGCAGCGGCTTCGCCTATTTGAAAACCGGCTTCTGTGTTGCTTCCAAAGCTATCGAATGAGTAGGCATCTCTTGCAAGCACATGGCCCAGCTCATGGAAGAATGTGAACCAAAAATTATCATTGCGATCAAAGCGTGCGGTCATTGCGATGACCGGAATGCCATCCATCCAAAACGTCGCGCCGTCAAGAGTTGATCCGGTAAGAGGTTCAACGATGAGAAAGCGAATTCCATAACCAGCTAACACCGTTGAAAGCTTGGTGACTTCTTCTGGATAAGCGGCGAGCACACGAAGCTTCTTGATGAGCAGGGGGAGGCGAGTGTCGTCGTAAGGCTGTACTAGCAGTGTTGCTGCGAGTTGGCGAGTGCGTAAAGCCCACGCTTTCTCTTTAGGGGATAGATCACTGAATGGGTCTGACTTCCGAGCAGCTATTTGCATCATCGGCTGGCCTAGAAGCTGATCGAGTTCGACTTCAAGCGTATTAGTATCCGCAGTGAGGGACAGCCAACCACGTTTCTGCATGTCACGTATAGGCAGGTCGGCGTAGAACTTGGCGCGTTTAGTTATCTCCTCTACCGGAGCTTCAACAAGGGACAGTTCATATTGGGTACCCCAATGGAGCCAATCTTCTGGTGAATCGCCGAAAGCTGCGGCTAAAACAACGGCCATCTCAGGAGAGATGCTGGTCAGCCCGGCCAAGAGTTTCGTTATTTGAGAGCGGTTCTTGCCGGTGATCGCTGCTAGTTCATCTTGCGTCCAGCCAGAAGCGTCGAGCTTCTCTTTAAGAATAAGAGCTGGATTTCTGGGAGTCTCCATACGTTCTAATGTACCACGGTATGGTACAAAGCCATTTCCACAGTTCAGGTAGCCGTATCTGTCAGAGCGTCGTTTGTGAGAGTGTGCTTGTGAGGTATACCCAAACCGCACATGCATCATCCTTACACATTTGCGTGCTGTTAGGGTCT
>CAXTQE010000071.1:0-5397 GCA_964246225.1 uncultured Acidobacteriaceae bacterium
CGGCGAGTGCCACACACATATCGGAAGGGTGCGTCGCAATGCACGACACGCTTGTCCCCAGGATGGCCAGGACACGGTTGATGCCTTCCTTTGCCGGGCAGCCGGTTCCGGGCTCTCGCTTATTGCAGGGCGTCGCTGTGTCGTAGAAGTAAACGCAGCGCGTGCGCTGCAACAGGTTACCGCCGGTTGTTGCCTTATTGCGTAGTTGCGCACTCGCACCGGCCAGGATGGCTCGTGACAGCAGCGGGTACCGCGTCGAAACAGTCGTATGATATGCCACATCACTATTCGTCACCAACGCACCGATCCGCAGACCGCCCTCCGGAAGTTCCGTCACGTCGCGCATGGAGAGCCGAGTCAGATCCACCAGTGCCGAGGGTTTCTCGACGTTGTACTTCATCAAATCGACGAGATTCGTGCCACCACCGATAAACTTCGCACCAGTGTGCCCCGCGACGAACCGAGCAGCACCCTCCAAACCTTCCGCGCGTACATATTGGAAATTGTTCATCGCCCACCTTCCATCTGACCCGTGGCCATCATGTGTTTCACAGCGGCGACGATATTCGGGTAGGCTCCGCAACGGCATACGTTGCCGCTCAGTTGTTCTCGAATATCTGCTTCCGTCTTCACATGGCCCTCGTTCAACATGCCCACAGCAGAGCAAATCTGACCCGGCGTGCAATATCCGCACTGATAGCCATCGTGATCCACAAAGGACTGCTGCATGGGAGAAAGGTTTCCTTCGCTCCCAAGACCTTCAATCGTTGTGACCTCATCCCCATCGTGCATCACAGCGAGGCAAAGACAGCTATTCACGCGTGTACCGTTTACCAGCACGGTACACGCCCCGCACTGGCCGTGGTCGCAGCCCTTCTTGCTCCCCGTCAGTTGCAGTTCTTCTCGGAGCAGGTCCAGCAAAGAAGTCCAGGGCTCAACCTGCAACGTGTGAGAACGGCCATTAACCCTCAGTTCTGTTGTGACGGCGAAATCCGCCTTTTCTCCCAATGCCTGCTGTCCGACCATCATGCTTTCTCCAGAAGGTGCCTGCGTACGCTCTCTTGCGTGTTGATTCAGATGCAAACGGGGTAGAAGGGGTGAGATCTCCCAATGTCTCGCCCTAGAGGTGCGTGCTTCGTTCAAGACGCAGCAAAACCAGAAGCCACTTTCTCTTCCGGGGGAAGGGTCTGTAGAACCGGCTGAAGGCTCCAAGACACTCGATTGCAACGAATAGCTTACGTCCGATAAAAAGGTTCTGTATAGCGCGGGTGTAGCTGCCAAATAGAAGTAGTCAAGTCGGGCTGCTTCCGTGCCATTCCTGTGGTGTGAGCCTACTTCGGATTCTTGGTTCTTCCCAAGCAAAGACCCTCTTCAGTATTGTTCGTAGAACAAAGACAAAAGCGATCCAACACCCACTGTGAAACTGGCTGTGTGATGCGAGTACACCTTTATTACCGCTTGGTTGCACGAAGGCTCCTTACCCGCAAGGAGCCTTCGTGCAATGGAGTTCAAGCAGGTACGGCATTCGTACTCACAGGCTCCGCCGGAGCATTCGTTCCAAGCTCAGACCGGCGCAGCTTCGACAGTGCCGCATACGCACCCATGCGCGCACGGTTGATGCCACCGAGGGGCTTATGCGCTTCCAGGGCATGCTCCGGTGCAAACGACAGTGGCTCCACGTAGCTGTCCTTTGCCTGATCCCACGCCGTCTGTGGTTCGATGACGAGCCGCGCGACCTCCTGGTACATGGAGGAACCCTCAGGCCATTCGACCGTCGCATCTTCCACCGGCATGTCGTCAAGACCTGTGTTGAGCTGCACCTGGAAGCTGTATTCGGCCGGATTGCTGCGCAGGAAGGCGTTGCAGGCGTCCCGCATAGCGTCGTGCGTCTCCTGCTTGTAGTTGCTGTCGTCCTCCAGCGCCTTCAGCCCAGCAGTGTCGGGCACCATGGCGAACTTGGCGACGTACTCGCCATAGCGATACGGAGTCTGCGAATACTGCGGCTCACCCAGCGGGTTGACCAGCTTGTGACCGTAAAAATCCAGCTTTGCGGAGTCGACACCGACCGCGTGCAGCGCTTCGTTGGTCAAGCGCGAGATGGTCGAGACCACGCCTTTGGTCGTGTCCGAAAGTTTCGGTGCGATCTCCGCGTTGGCCTTGAAGGCCTGCAGAAACACGGCAGCGGTCGGTGCGATAAAGACCTTGCCCGGAGACAGAACAAAATCCTGCGTGTCGGCAGAGTGACCCGCGACCTTGGAGCCTTCCACGCCCAGCACCTTGATGGACATGCCACGCGTACTGTTCACCTTGGAGTCGTCCAGCAACTCCCCAGGTGCAGACGCCATGCGTACCAGCACGTCGTAGGTGCCTGGCTTTGCGAACAGGCCCTGGGCCAGCGTTGCATCCAGGTCGCCACGCACGACCAGCTTGCCCTTCAGAATCGCGTGCGCCTTGGCATGCGAGGTTCGGATCGGACGACCGTATTTCTCGCGGGTGGTATGAGCTTCCTTTGACATCAGTTCGACGACCTTTTGGATCGTCTCTGGCTCGTCCTTCGGAACCGTTTCCACGTCCGGGGTGTAAAGCAGGTAATTTGGCATAGCTGTCCTGATCAGGTTTGAAATGAGATAAAACTGCAACCTTCGATGCGGGCGAACTCAGACGTAGCAGCCTCATCGCTTGATGACAACGATTCCATTGTGGCCCGCACATCGTGCAACCTTCAACCAGACAGACGCCTCCTGCCAGTTGTTGCATTGTCTTCCGACGAGCAAACGCCTGAGTCAGATGCGCATTGCGCTTCGGTTACTTAGGGTCATAAGGTGCGATGTTTATCGGCGTACATGAGGTTTCAGCGTCACCAAAAGCTCTTCTCTGAAGGCTTGCTAAAGGCGCGCCATATCGCGTCCGGGTGTCAGGCGAGAAAAAGCGTGGTGGGAGTTCAAACGCATCGAACGTTCTGGTTCAGACGTTCCACGATTTTGATGTCAGCCGTAACAGTCGCCTCCAGGAGCATTCCATTCGAGAGGTTGTGAGGCTAAGGAGAAATGATGAAAGCCCTTGTCTATCATGGTAAGAAGAAGGTATCGGTCGATACCGTTCCAGACCCCACCATCCAGAAGCAAACAGACATCATCCTGAAGCTAACGACCACCAACATCTGCGGCTCAGACCTGCACATGTACGAGGGCCGCACCGACATGAAGCCGGGTCGCATTCTTGGGCACGAAAACATGGGTGAGGTGGTGGAAGTCGGCTCCGCTGTCGATACTGTGAAGAAGGGCGACCTCGTTTCGATTCCTTTCAATGTCGGCTGCGGCTTCTGTGCGAATTGCGAACGCGGCTTCTCCGGGTTCTGCCTCACCTGCTCCGACAAGTCGGTCATGCCAGGCATGGCGGGTGCGGCGTACGGCTTCGCAGACATGGGACCGTACGAGGGTGGCCAGGCGCAGTACATGCGCGTACCCTACGCCGATTACAACTGCCTGCAGCTTCCCCCGGACGCGCAGAAAAAGCATCGGGATTACACCATGCTGTCCGATATCTTTCCGACAGGCTGGCACTCTACGCGGCTCGCCAATCTGGAGCCGGGACAGTCCATCGTGATCTATGGTGCCGGTCCAGTCGGTTTGATGGCTGCGATGTCTGCACGCATCCAGGGTGCAAGCCAGATTTTCGTCGTAGACGGCAAGAAAGACCGGCTGGAGCTGGCCAAAAAGATCGGTGCTACACCGATCGATACCATGGACGGGGAGATCGGAGATCAGATTCGTGAGCTGACCGGCGGCTATGGCGCGGACTGCGGCTCCGAGTGCATCGGCTACCAGTGCCATAACGCGAAAGGCAAGGAAGTTCCAAACCTCGTCATGAACTCGCTTGTCGATGCGGTGAAAGCGACCGGCCAAATCGGCGTTGTCGGTGTTTTTGTTCCGAAGGACCCGGGCGCTCAGGATGAACTCGCCAAGAAGGGTCAGATTGCATTCGACTACGGCAAGTTCTGGTTCAAAGGCCAGAAGATCGCCACCGGTCAGTGCAATGTAAAAGCCTACAACCGCCGTCTTCGCGACCTGATTCATGTCGGCAAGGCAGACCCTGGGATCATCGTGTCCCATGAGCTGCCACTCGATCAGGCGCCCGATGCGTACAAGCATTTCGATGATCGCGATGCCGGCTGGACCAAGGTGATCCTCTCGCCGAACGCATAGTTCTCCGCGACGGCCGTCCCTGAAGGGCGGCCTCTTTTTCGGAAGTGATCCGTGAGACCTACTTTTCACAAAACTACCAACAACAGTCTGGAGAACTCATGAACCGCACGTCGTTCCGTTTGGCCACCCTGGCCGTTGCAGCCCTGTCCGTTTCCGCCGCGTTTGCACAGGCCATTCCCAAAACACGCTGAGTGACGCTGAAATCTCAGCCAAGCTCGATCCACAGATGGCTGTCGTGATCAACGCCATCAAGGAAACGGCAGGCACGCCCATCTACAAGCTGAACGCGCAGGATGCTCGCCAGCAGGTCTCCGCTGGAGACGCCGCTAAGGCTGTCGCTCGCAAGTCAGGCAAGCCGATGAACATGGCTCCCATGCCGGTGGGCAAGGTCACCGATGGCATGACCATCCCCGGTCCGAATGGAACGATGACACCAATCCGCATCTACACGCCCGAAGGCAGCGGTCCGTTTCCTGTCGTTGTGTATTTTCACGGCGGCGGCTTCGTTATTGCGACCAACGACACCTATGACGCTTCCCCGCGTGCGCTGGCCAACATGACAAAGGCGATCTTCGTTTCTGTCGAGTACCGCAAGGCTCCGGAGGCACCTTTCCCTGCCGCCTACGATGATGCCGTGAACGCATACAAGTGGGTGCTGGCGAACGCATCTTCCTTCAACGGCAATCCGGCCAAGGTCGCCGTAGCCGGTGAGAGCGCCGGTGGCAATCTCGCGACCGAAGTGGCCCTTGCCGCTCGTGACCAGAACCTGCAGGCACCGACGCACGAGTTGCTGGTGTACCCGGTGACCAGCAGCGATACGAACCAGCCTTCGGACATCGCCTATCAGAATGCGGTGCCGCTCGCTACACCGGCGTTGCCCTGGTTTCATTCCAAGTACGTTTCGGACGTGTCCCAGGCGAACGATCCGCGCATTTCTCCGATCAACGCCAACCTGAAGGGCCTTCCACCCACGACCATCATCGCTGCGGAGATCGACCCTCTGCAGAGCGATGGACGCGCCTACTTTGACAAATTGAAGAAGGCCGGCGTGAAGGTGGAATACCGGCTCTATCCGGGAACCACCCATGAGTTCTTCGGTATGGGCGCGGTAGTTGACAAGGCCAAAGAAGCCGAGATGTACGGCTCCGAACGACTCGCGGCTTCCTTCCAATAAACAGGATGGGCGTAGCTT
>CAXTQE010000071.1:5497-18395 GCA_964246225.1 uncultured Acidobacteriaceae bacterium
GTACGGCTCCGAACGACTCGCGGCTTCCTTCCAATAAACAGGATGGGCGTAGCTTCAACTGCTACGCCCATTCTCCATGTTGCGTCGGGTAATCTGCTTTTGCGACAGAAGCACTGAGATTCCCTTTAACGCTGGAGCCTTTATGTCTGAATTGAACTACCTTCTATACTCGCCTTTCGTAGAACAACCGAAGCCAGATGAGCAGGTCGTCTTCGACGAGCTCTCACGAACCATGCAGCACATTACCCGCAAGATGGCGAGCCGTTACCGCCACGCCTACCGTCCGGTCCATGCAAAGAGCCATGGCATCGTGATGGGAAAGCTGGAAGTTTTGCCCGGCCTGCCGTCCTACCTGACACAGGGTCTCTTCGCGAAGCCGGGCAGCTACCCTGTGCTGATGCGGTTCTCCACGAATCCCGGCGACATCCTGACCGACAAGGTTTCAAGCCCACGCGGACTCGCCATCAAGGTCATCGGCGCAGAAGGCGAAAAGACGCCGAACCATGCAGGTGGGAAGACGCAGGACTTCGTCATGATCAATGCCAGTGCCTTCACTGCTCCCGATCCTGCAGGATTTCTGAAGCAGATCAAGCAATTCGACGAGGGTCTCGATGTGGGAGAAGGCGCAAAAGAGGTGATCAGCACCGCGGCGCGCGCCACGAATGCCGTGCTGAAGGCAGTACATCTTCCAAGTGCCACGCTGGAGGGCATCGGAGCGTCCGCAACTCACCCGTTGGGAGAAGCGTTCAGTACCTGCGCTCCACTTCGCTTCGGAGAATACGTCGGCAAGATCGCCGTTGGACCGGGCAGCGAGAACCTGAAGGAGCTGGCCGGCAAAGGCATCGACCTCGATGACTTCAACACGCTTGAACTGCTCATTCAAAAGTTCTTCCGCGATCAGGATGCCGTCTTCGATGTGAATGTCCAACTCGCACTGGATGAGCCGGACGTGGCCGACGAAGATCGTAAGTTCTCCATCGAGGATGCAAGTAAGAAGTGGCCGGAGGATGAAAGCCCATGGCAGACCGTCGCACGCATCGTCGTACCGGCACAGGAGTCTTACTCGGATGAGCGTCAGACCTATGTCGATGAACGAATGAGCTTCAACCCCTGGCACGCACTTGCTGCGCATCAGCCGTTGGGCGGCATCATGCGGTCGCGTCTGAAAGCGTACGAAGAGGCGATCAAGTATCGCGTGCAGCGGAACGACCGTGAGCGGGTCGAACCAGAGACTGCAGCCGGCATTCCTGCCTAGACTGCGCCCGGAAAGAAGAAGGGCGCTCTGCCTTGGCAGAGCGCCTTTCTTACGCGAAAAACCTGTTCAGTTCTGTCACCAATGCTGTTGGGTTTTCTTCTGCAATCCAGTGCCCACACTCAGGAATGGGGCGCACCGTCACGTTCTTGGCTACTTCCGCCAGCATCTCCTTCGCAATTGGGAGATAGAAGCTTGCCGTACCGCCCAGGGCCAGGATTGGCATGGTCAGCCGGCCGTGTTTTTTCAGCGCGGCCTTGTTGTCTTCAGCATCCTGGTCGAACGCTCGATAAACCTCAAAGCCCGCCCGCATCGCGCCCGCCGCACTGAACGCAGTGGCGTAGATGTCCAGGTCTTTTGGTCCGATGGCATCGTTGTCGAACGCCAGCCGGTCGTAAAAGTGCTGTAGGTAGAGTCGCTCACGGCCAGCCGTTAGACTCTCCGCAAGATTGTTCTGAGCGTTATGAAAGTGGAAGTGCCACATGGTTTCGTGACTCAGCTTTGGCTTCATCAGCATGGCGTCGTACACCAGCGTCCCTGGCAATGGAGCTTCCATCAGCACGAGTTTCTCCACTGCCTTTGGGTACTCGCTCGCGAATGCGTACGCGACCATCATGCCGATGTCGTGACCGACCAAATGGATCGGTGTGGCGATCTTCAGGTGTTCCGTCAACAGGCGATAGATGTCTTTCGCCATGGTGCGCTTGTCGTAGCCCGTGTTCGGCTTCGATGATCCGCCAGCACCCCGGTAGTCCGGTGCTACGACACGCCAGCCTGCCTGCACCAGCGGGCCGATCACATGGCGGAACTCCCACCATGTTTCGGGATAGCCGTGCAACAGCACGATCGTGCGAGGGCCGTTGCCGGCGACAACGTAGTGAATCCGAACTCCAGGTTCCAGTTCGGCGATACCGTGTGAAGCAGGTGTGGTTGGGGTATGAATCATGCTTCCTTTGAGAACCTCGATGGTCTGAACGTTAGCGACGCATCTGAATGCGTGCCCCGCAGTGGAATGCGACGCGTCTTCTTCGGCCGGCGATGCTTTCGTCAGAGGTGGATGAGGATGGTTATCAGAACCGACGACGTGGGAGCCGTTATGGTCTGCTCTCAGTCATTAAAATGTGAAATGAAGATAGGCAGGCCGCTATAGCCTCGCGATCCAAGTCAAAACTGAGAGTCCGCGTGCCAGTTGGCGTGCCGGGACGGGAAAACTGCTCTCTTGCGAATCTGCGCTGCTACCTGCATTGAAATCCTCTGCATACAATCGAGAAAGCGGCTGAATCGTTTGAAGTTTAATCCTGCGGTTTACCCCTTCTTGCGAGGTTCGGTGGACATCAACATCTTGAGGCAGCAAACCTCAGCAGAGCACGACCGTGTCGAAGGTTCCATCGGGGTGATGGATGGCAATCTGGATCGTCGGATCTACGTCGGCTTGCTGCAGCGTCTTTATGGCTTTGCCCTTGGCTGGGAACAGTGGTCAAGCAACTGCCCGTGTGCTTCGGTTCAGGCGTTGCTTTGTAAGCGCAAGAGGAGCAAGCTGCTTTCAAATGATCTCCGCTTCTTTTCAGTCGTCCCTTCTTCTTCGGTCTACCCCGGTCCGGCATTATCGGTTGGGTCGCGGACCGACGTCCTGGGAGGTTTGTACGTGATGGAGGGATCCACCCTTGGAGGCCAGTACATTGCAAGGCATGTAGAGGCTACGCTCGCGCTCACGCCTGGCTGTGGGGATTCCTTTTTTCGAGGGTACGGTGACGAGACGGGAAGGATGTGGCGCGAGGTAAAGGAAACTCTAACGGCGCTTCCCGATTTCGAAACTGAGGGAGTCATCCTCGCTGCCAAGAGACTCTTCCAGGACTTCGCGCTCTGGAATGAGGGTGCATATGATGCCCACCGACCGGAGGCAGTCCGTGCCTGAATCGTCCTTGCCTGCGCAAGCTGCTCACATTGTCCGCACAGAGCCAGCTGACAAACACGAAACCGGCGAGGTTGACTGCGCCGATGAACCCATTCGTGTTCCCGGCAGTATCCAGCCGCATGGCTTCCTGCTTGGACTGGAGCGTGGCACAGAAACAGTGGCGCTCGTCAGCGAGAACGTCGGCGAGTTTTTCGGCCTGCCCTCCAGCCTCGTGATCGGGTCAAAGATAGAGCTTTTTCTGGAACGCGAGCTTCTGGCATCGATTCGAAGCGTACTTGGCAAGTGTGACCCGGAAGGTTTGCTGACTTATCTCGGCTCTTTTCGTATCGGAGACGGCTTCTTTAGCGTGCTCACCCATTACGTGGGAACACGGCGATTGCTGGAATTTGAGCAGCTGGACCGGCTTGTCGGCCCTGAAATGATGAATGCCGTGATGACCAACTTCGTCGCGGCGCTGGGCAAGCTGAAGACCGAAGGTGACGTTTGCCAGGCGATTACCGAACAGATTGCTGAGCTGACCGGGTTCGACCGAGTACTGCTTTATTCGTTCGATAGTGTAGGTCACGGAACTGTTCACACGGAAGTGAACAACGGCGTACTGCCGAGCTATCTCGACCTGCGCTTCCCCGCGACGGACATCCCCGCACAAGCACGTGCGCTTTACATCGAGAACACCGTCCGCATTATTCCAAATGCGGAGTACACGCCGATTTCCTTACGCGCACCTGCTGGCCACGATGCCCGTGCTGTCGACATGTCCCTTTGTGTCTTGCGGAGTGTCTCGCCGGTTCATCTGGAATACATGCGCAACATGGGAACGTGGGCGTCCATGTCCATTTCCATTCTCTGCGACGGCAGGCTTTGGGGTCTGATCAGCTGCCACAACGCCCAGCCCAAACTGGTGCCCTTTCTCATTCGCAGTGCCTGCGATTTGCTTTCGAAGATGGTGGGCACGCAAATCTCCGTGCTGGAGACGGCAAGCAAACTGCGAACGCTGGTGAAGTACCACGACATCCAACGAAACCTTCTGACCCAAATTGCCGCGGAACACGATTACTTGGGAGCGATGTTCGGGCAGTTGGACTTGCTCACCCAGGTCACGGATGCCGATGGAGTGGCGCTGGTGCTGGATGGAGATGTACAGACCGCTGGCATCACCCCGTCTACAACAGCAATACGGAAGCTGGTCGCGTGGTTCAACGAGCAGCCTGACCTGGAGACCCTTGAAACGAACACGCTCAGTAATGAGCTGCCGCTGGCCATGGAATTTAAGGACACCGCGAGTGGTTTGATCGCGATTCGTATTTCCGAGGTGCGAGAACGCTACGTTCTGTGGTTTCGGCAGGAGATCGTGCGTACCGTCCAATGGGCGGGTCAGCCGGTCAAAGGAGTAGATGAAGCCAACCGGTTGCATCCCCGGACGTCGTTTCAGTCCTGGCAGGAAATCGTGCGTGGTCAAGGTTTGCCATGGCAAACGGCAGAGATCGAATCGGCTCGCGAATTCCGTGCAGCGCTGAGCACCATTGGCCTGAGGCGCGCGGAAGAGGAAGCGGAACTGAGTGCGGCGCGCTTCAACAAGCTGACACACACCCTGCCGATCAAGATCTTCGCCGTCACGGACGATGGCGTTCTTTCCTATACAAACGCACAGTGGCAGGAGAAGGGTCTACGTCCTACGGGTGTCTGGTATGAGAACGGAAATCTGCTGCCAGAGGATAATGCCCGTTGTGCCGGCCTGTGGCAGCGGGCCATTGAACAGGAATCGGATTTTGAAGAGGAAGTACGTTTCATCGAAAGGAATGTCTCCGACGAGCAGCATCGAGAGGTTTGGAACCTGGTGCGTGTTGTTCCTGTTCGCCGCAAGGGCGCCAATCGCGCTGGCTGGATCGGAGCAGCGATCGACCTCACTGAGCGCAAGGAGCATGAGGCAAACCTCCGCATCACGGACAAACTCGCCCTCACCAGTCGGTTAACCAGCTTTTTTGCTCACGAGATTAACAATCCCTTGGAGGCGATCACTAACCTGGTTTTTCTGCTCAAGCTCCAGGCTGGGGACAACCAGGACACCCAGCAGTACCTCGGCATTCTGGAGGGGGAGTTCGGCCGCATTTCGAGCGTAGTGAAGCAAACTCTTCGTTGGACTTCTGAAAATTCCGACAAGATGCAATGGGCTAACTTGAAAGACATTTACGACGACGTCGTTGGATTGTTCTCGGCCAAGATCCGCAATCGCAACGTTCAGGTCGAATGCCGTGTGGCGCATGACCTACGGGTATATGGCATCGTCGGTCAGATCCGGCAGGCGCTCGCGCACCTGCTTTCAAATGCCATTGATGCAGTTCCTGTTGGCGGTAACGTCGTTCTCGATGCGCGCCAACATCGTTCGTCGTTGGAGATGTCCGTGCACGATAACGGACCTGGCATTGCTATCGAAGATCGAGCGCGATTGTTTCAGCCCTTCTTCAGCACCAAGGGTGATCTTGGCAATGGCCTTGGTCTGTACATCAGCAAAGAAATAGCGGAGCGGCATGCAGGGGACATACAGGTCGAATCCAGCCAGCATAACGGCACGGTAGTCCGCTTCACCATCCCCACAGTTTTATGTTGAAGTTTAGGCCTACTTTCCTGTGCAACCACGATTCTATCGCCCGCTAAGCCAAGAGCAGCGAGCATCCCAATCGTTTACAGAACTCACAACAATCCGGGCGGTCTATGTCGTTTCCGGCCACTGACTCCGGTGCATTACTAGACGTCTGCGGACTAGGTGCATCGAATAGATATCAATGTGTGGACCTGGAAGCATTGAAAATGAAAAATTTAGCATTCAAAACCTCAGAAGATGCGCTTGCGACCCTGCATCTCGCGACGGAGGCAGCGTGCATCGGCATTTGGGACTTGAATGTCGACACCGGTGAGCTGCAGTGGTCGGATTTGACGAGGAAGATCTTCGGAGTGACGTCATCCGATTCGGTGACGCTACACAACTTTGCCGTCCTGCTTCATCCCGACGATCGAGACCGAGTTCTTGAAGCAGTCGCGGCGGCAATGGAGCCGAACGGGGCCGGTGAGTACGACATCGAGTACCGGGTCGTTCGCCCGAACCAGGAAGAAAGATTTGTCGCGGCCAAAGGAAAAGCTTTTTTTGACGAAGTGAGCGGGCAGAGGAAGACGGTGCGATTTCTTGGAACCATCCTGGATCGCACCGAACAGAAGCTCGCTCAAGGGGCCCTTATACAAGCAGAACAACTGGCCGCTACGGGCAGGCTGGCCGCTTCCATTGCGCACGAGATCAACAATCCGCTCGAAGCCGTCACGAACCTTCTCTACTTGCTTCGCGAGGAAAAGGACGAGCAGGAGAGGCTTCGCTTTCTGCAGATGGCAGAATCCGAGCTGGCGAGAGTTTCGGAGATTGCCTCCAATACACTTCGTTTTTACCGTGATCCAAAGGGCCAGTCCCGAGTCGGTCTGACTGCCCTGATCCAATCCGTACTCGGCCTCTACCAGGGCCGGATTGCTATCCGGGGCATCGAACTGGATCTTGCCTGCGAAGAGGACATCTCCGTTATTGCTTCACAGGGCGAGCTCCGTCAGGTCCTTGTTAATTTCGTGGGGAATGCGCTGGACGCCATGCCGCAAGGCGGCCGATTGTCGATTCGAACCCGATCCTTTCCCCAGCAAATCGGTGAACGCAAGCCAGTGGTCGGCATTTGTATCGCAGATACCGGCACCGGCATGAGTGAAGATGTTCTGAAACGCGCCTTTGAACCGTTCTATACAACCAAGGGCAGCTCCGGTACGGGTTTGGGACTTTGGCTGAGCAAGGAAATCTTGAAGAAGCATGACTTCAAATTGCTTGTGAAAAGTAAGCCTCAACATGGAACAGTGTTCAGCATTCGCATGCCAAGCACTGACGAAGAACCACTAGAAGTTCAAACCAGTGGCAAGTAACCAGGTTACAGAACCCAAGCTCACGTATTCTGCCCGGCCAAGACGGTAGATGTCCCACTCGCTTGATCGGCATCCGCATACCAGGCATCGCGGGCCGTCTCGGCGAGTTCGAGTGGGAGCCAGAGGGTGAAGACGCTTCCATGACTGCCCTGTTTCACCGAGCTTTTAATGCGGACATGACCACGGTGCTTATGCACGATCCGTCGAGAAATCCAAAGGCCTAGTCCTGTTCCGTGGATGCCTTTCGTGGTGAAGAACGCGTCGAAGATGCGGCTTCTCACATCGGTTTGGATACCAGTGCCCGTATCGGCTATCGTAATGCGCACACCCCTCTGTCCTGTCTGCCACCAGGTGATGTAACGGGTTCTTAGTCTGAGGTGCCCTCCACCCTGCATCGCGGCAAAAGCATTGCTGACGAAATTGTTCAGCACTTGCCGAATGTCCCCCTCGTAGCAAGTCACCGCGACCTGGGTGCCGTACTCACGTGAGATGGCGATGCTCGCGTTTTCCAGACGAGAGCTGTAGATGCTCAGAACTTCCTCGAGCAGGGTGCGTGGCTCAATCAGTGTTGCTGCCGTTGTCTGGCGATGAAACCGTAAGGTCTGCGATGTCACCTGGGACACGCGCGCCAGTTCTCGGTCCGCTGCCGCAAGGTAGTCCCTCCCACCCTGAGAGAGTGTGGGGTCATTGCGAACGATGAAGAGCAGATTTGTCACGGCCTCAAGCGGGTTGTTGATCTCATGTGAGATGGAAGAGGCCAGTCTGCCAACGGCTGTTAGCTTTTCCGTCTGCAACAGGGCAGCTTCCGCCTGTTTTTGCAGACTCAGGTTCGTATAGAAGATTGCGATGTCGTCCGACACGGCTTCTTCGTCCAAGCTTGGCACCATCGTCGCACCTATGAGCATTGGCACAAGGTGACCATCTTTCGCGATATAGGCCTTTTCATATGGGGCAGCGTAGCCAGTTTCCTGCAGTCGACGGAGAGCGGCCGCATCCTTTTCCGCGTACTGGGTGGGTGTGAGCTTGTCCCATCGGACGTGGCCAGCGGAAACGTCCTCTGTCGTGTAGCCGATCCAGCGCAGCAAGGTATCGTTCGCGTACTTCAACCCACCTGCGACGTCACCGATAGCGATTCCAACGCTTGCGCGATCCATCAAGCGCTGAATTCTCTCTTCGCTCCGTTCGGCTCGCTGCTGCGCTCGCGTTAGCGCGTCAATATCGGAGATGCTTACGACCGCTCCTGCGTTCCGGCCGTCATGGCTCAAGACTGGAGTCGCGGAGAAGCTGACCCACCTCCTGCTGCCATCGCCTCTCTGGTACAGGTAGTGCTCATCCCGGATCGTGCGGTTCTCACTAAGGGCACGCGCTAAAGGGTACTCCTCCCCTCTCACTTGACGGCCATCCGGATGAAAGGCGATGTACTCTTCATAGTCCGATGCACTCGCGCTGTAGTGCGCGCCGTGGCCCAGAATGTGTTCGCTCTCGCTGTTCGCGCGGACGATCCGGCCGCTGGTGTTCGCAACGATAATCCCGACAGGAGCAGCCGTTAGAATGGCCTCGAGCTGAGCGCGTTCCACGGCGAGAGCCTCGCGAACACGAGAGTAGTGCAAAGCAAGGCAGATCCGGCTCACCAATTCCTTCGCTGTCTGGAAGTCCGCTTCTGTAAAGGATGCTGCTAGAGAATCGCGGTAAAAGCTAACCGCTCCCAGCTTTTCCCCTGCCGACTCCATCGGCACCACAATGATGGAGCGTGGATGAAGCTGCTCACGAAAGTAGTTGAGATGGCTGTCATTCATGGCAGCGTCCTGCAACTGCTCATCCAAGATGTTGTTCAGCAGGAGGGATTCGTTTGTCTGCATTGCCCGGCGCACAAGATGTCTGCTGTCCTCCGGTCCGGGCGTGAATGCCACTAAACCGTTCGCAATGGCTTGTTTCGACGGGTCTCTGTGTTGGCCAACCGTTCGCTCCAACTTCTCGTGAACCGTTGTCAGATCGAAAATGCAGAAGTCTGCGAAATGCCGGCTTATAGCTACGCCGATGCGCTGGGTGATGCTAACAGTATCCCGGGCTTCGCCGAGAATAGTTCCACTTTCCGCGAGCAGGGCCAGGTTCAGCTCCGCTTGTCTGCGCTCCGTCACATCCCGGAACACTAGAACCACTCCCACCAGGGTACCAACACCATCATGGACCGGGGCGGCACTGTCGTCGATGGCGACCTCACTGCCGTCCTGTCGGACCAGGATCGTGTGGTTCGCGAGCCCGACCACGCGTCCAAGCCGTAGTACCTTATCGACCGGGTCCTCCACGGTCTCTCGTGTCGCCTCATTGACGATGACGAACACCTGCTTGAGCAGGTGGCCAACAGCGTCCCGCTCCGTCCAGCCGGTCAGCTGTTCCGCAACGGTATTCATGAGTACGACCCGGCCTTCCCGGTCGCAGGAAATCACGCCATCTCCAATTGCGCGGAGAGTGGCAGCAAGCAAAGCGTCTGTAGGCAACGTCATCATGGCTGTTTATGCGAGGTGTTCCTATGTATGTTGTGCATGGGTGTGAGCCAATCTCCAATCCGAGAAACAGGCTTGAAGCTGAACCTGGGATCACCAGATTGTATGTTCCGGGACCATGTGATTTGTCAAAGCGCCAAAGGTGCGCGCGCAAGTTGAGGCTCCGAAACGATTTGTTTTGGAAGGAACAACGTAAACACGGTTCCATGATGAGTGGTGTTTATAGAGCTCCGAACCGAGAGTCTTCCTTCGTGCCGTTCCACGATCTCCTTGCTGATCCATAGACCTAGTCCTGTTCCACCGAAGCCCTTTGTTGTGAAGAACGGCTCGAAGATGTTTTTCAGGGTTTTAGCCGTCATCCCTGTGCCGGTGTCCGCAACTGTGATCCTCAGTCCCTGTCGCCCTGACTTCCAGTCCGTCACGTCTGCGGTGTGCAGGATTAGCTTCCCTCCTCTTGCCATCACATCGACAGCGTTACCGATCAGGTTATTCAGCACCTGACGGATCTCACCTTCCAAACAGAACAGCGGAGCTTTTGCCTCAAAACGCGTTTCGACCTCGATCCCTGCATTACGAACTCGTCCCTCGTAGATCATGAGTGCGCCTTCAAGCAGGTCTTCGCTCCGCACCTCCCGTGCTCCGGATTGCTGCCGATGGAACCGCAGTGTCTGACCCGTAATGGCCGATACACGCCGAAGCTCGACCTCTGCACTGTTCAGATAGGCAAGGATTTCTTCGCGTTCCGGACTCGTTTTCGCAAGGTAAAGTAGGTTCGTTACAGATTCAAGAGGATTGTTGATCTCGTGAGCGATCGTGCTGGCCAGCTGTCCGACTGCGGCGAGCTTCTCGCTTTGTCGTAACGCTGCTTCTGTATTTCGACGTTCCGTCACGTCGATGTTGACCCCGGTAATCTTGGTGACGGCCCCTGACTCATCGGGCATGGCAACGCCCTTGCCGACGAGCCAATGCATCGAGCCATCGGGCCAGCAAACGCGAAATTCGTGGCTGAACTCGCCCGATCCTTTTAGAACCGGTTCCAGTCCGTGCATCACGCTTTCAAGGTCCTCTTTGTGAACAAGTGGAAGAACAGCATCAATGTGATCGAGTTCTTCGGTAGGTCGTCCGTACACCAACGCTCCTGCAGAATCCCACAGGAACTTGCCCGTCGGGAGATCCCATTCCCAAACGGCGATATTTCCAATCTGCTCGGCCAACGTCAACCGCTCGAGCGTGGAACGCAACCGGATCTCTCCAGCTTTGCGGATGGAAATATCCTCGCAGACACCGACCAGCCGCGCCGGCTCACTTGGTGCACTTGTAAGCGTTGCCTTTGCCCGGACCCAGCAGACCTTTCCACCTTCCACGATGCGATACTCGGTGTCGTAAGGCTTGCCGGCAAGGGCGTCCGCGTACTCGCTTGCAACCCGTTCTCGATCCTCCGGGAAGATGGCAGCAAGCCAAACCTCAGCGGCCGCTTCCGGGACAGAGAGTCCGAACAGCCTCTGCATGTTCGCATCTCCCCACACCAGATTGCGCGAAGGATCGAAGGACCAGGCGGCCAGTCCAGCCGCGTCCATCGCGAGCATGAGTTGTTCCCGGCCTTCCCGCACCTCTTCTTCTGCAAGCTTGCGAGCAGAGATATCGTTTGCGGCACCGATCCAGTGCTCGATTTCGCCATTTGGACCAAGCACCGGGATCGCTCGTGAGAACGTCCATCCCAGACTTCCGTCCGCCTGCAGTACTCGATGTTCAAGCTCAAATTTCGTCTGTGTGGCAATTGACTGCTGAATTGCGGCAACCACACGCGGTTGGTCGAGAGGATGGATGTATTTCTCCAGCCAGGCTGGGTCTGCCGTCTCGGTATCCGCAAGAAAGCTGCGGCCCTTCAGCCCGTACATGACCGACCAATCAGCGCTCATTTGATAGAGCACATCGTTGATCGCAAGGCTGAACGCCTCCATGCGGTCCAGCATCGAGCGCTCCTGCTTTGACTGGTGTTCAACTCCTATTGCCGTGACAGGACCAACTGATTCTTTTGTGCTTCTGAGATCGCTCATCGTTGCGCCTTCTTATAGTGTGGTTGGCCAGCATTTCCGCAGCGTTCTGCTGCCGTCGACAGGCTGCTTTCCAAAGGAAAAGGGGAGCAAAACCTTGCTGGCAGCCTGCTTCGCATTGAAGCTGAGCGCCCTTTGCTCATGCCCATTGGGGTGGAGCTCTCGCCAGAGCTCGAGCAGGAGGGGCGGCATGAGTCGAAGGGCTGCTCTTGTTCGATGAATCTTTGCGTGGCAAGCCGGGCAAGCGAAATCATCAGGGGAAGAAGCGACTTGCCCGGAACTCGGTGGTGAACGATGATGGAACGTTTGTCGCGCCCGGATGCATCGCATACGCGGCAGCGGTGTCCGTCCCTTTCCAAAACGTACTCGCGCAGCCCGCCAAAGTATTCTTCATCCTGTCGCTTCAGCGTGTAGCAGACAGCACAAATCCCATGCGCAAGGATCTTTGCCCTTCCGCATGGGCAATGCATCGCGTGCTGTTTGGACTTCGCCATCATTTGCTCTTCCGTCGAGAATGCGTCACAGGCCGGACATCATTCGCTTCCCTTCTCATGTACTCGTAAACCGTCGTACGCGTGATCCCAAACTCCCGCGCAAGCAGGGTCTTTCTCTCGCCGGCTTTAATTCGGCGTCGCAGATCATCGGCCTGGGCTGCGGACAGGCTCCGGACTCGGCCGAGGTAGACATTCCGCTGCTTCGCCAGCGCGATTCCCTCGCGCTGGCGCTCTCGGATCAGGTCACGCTCGAACTGAGCCACGGCACCGATTACGCTCAATAGCAGATGCGCCATCGGGGAGTCTTCTCCGGTAAAGGTCAGGTTTTCTTTCACAAACCGGACGTGGACGCCGCGTTTCACCAGATCGAGGACGAGCTTACGCAGGTCGTCGAGGTTGCGGGCCAACCGGTCCATGGCGTGACACACGATCGTGTCGCCTTCACGCACGAAGCCCAGCATGGCGGTGAGCTGTGGACGATTCGTATCTTTGCCGGAAGCCTTGTCCGTGAAAAGCTTGTCCGTTTCTAAACCATCGAGCTGCCGAAGGTCAGCCTGGTCGAGCGCGCTCACGCGCTTGTAACCGACGACCATGCCTCTCCGAGGAGGAGTGGGACGCTTTTCTGTTCGGATAAGCTCTTTGGCTCTTGCCATCAGATGTAAGATTAAACCAGAAAAGACCCTAACAGCACGCAAATGTGTAAGGATGATGCATGTGCGGTTTGGGTATAC
>CAXTQE010000072.1:0-2617 GCA_964246225.1 uncultured Acidobacteriaceae bacterium
GATCTAAACTGATCCCACCCCATGAGCACGTTCCCCCAAAAGCCCACCCACGCCCCAGTCAAGGCGTACTTCGCCGCGCTCGCCCAGTTCGAATCCGACACATCAGGGTTAGATCTGCTCAAGGTCTTGGAAGGTGTGCTTCCGCATGTGACTGACAAACCTGAAGTTAGCTTCTTTCGTTTTAGAAGCTCACCAGATTTTCCCGCGTTCACATTCTTGAATGGCTAGGAATGGCTGCTGAACGCCACTTATGGCAAAACCTAAATCGTTGATAATATAGGGATTACAGCGAAAAGGAACGGACAAATGGCCAGCGAATGGCTATATTGGAGGATTAGAAGACCATCGAGCACCCCGGTTGAGCCCTCTCAAAGCGACTTTCCGCTCGCTGCGCAATTCTCCCAAAAACGTCTTGATTGTTCCTCGTGATGCAGCAGGCAACACCTGTTGCAGTTCCATGAGTGCTGCTCCAGTAAGACCACACCGTTGAATATGCTCGAGAAGAAGAGCTTTACTGGTAGCTCGGTCTAAACCACGCTTAGCAGTATAGAGGCCGGAGCGGCCCAGATAGGTGTAGAACCGCCTTGACAAGAGCAATCTAACCCCCCTCCCCCTTCCAATTCGCTCTATTATTCCTTGTTCTACAAGCTGCTCGATACGGCTTTTGTATTCAACTGAAATTTCTTCGGACCGCGCTATCCGGTCAAGCACAATAAGGTCCTGAGTCCCAAACTGAAAGCCGCTTTCGTTAGCTACCTTCTCCAGAAAGCGGACGAAATGCGGGTCCTGGATATCTCCCCTGAGAATCAAGCGCACTTCATGAATGTTTGAACCATCGTAGTCGGGACGCTCTTTTCCCTCGCGTAAAGTTGTGTTAAACATGAGATCAACGCCTTGCCCAGAACGCTCAATCAAACCGCAATGCTGAAAGATTTCTGCAAGGCGACGATTGCGAGGATACTGGCGCGTTAGAACCGTCTCTGGTGTAATTCCAGCGGGAAAACCTCCTGGACTAACTACCTCTAAAGTATTTAACGTTTGCTTTAGAAAAGTAGAAGCAGCTATTTGATAGTCTCTGTGACACACGGCATTTAACACCGCCTCGCGAACGACCTCCTCAGTGAAAGTACGAATTGGTTTGTTCACGAATCCATCCTGAATAAGCTGGACTCCGTTCCGCCGGTCAATCAGTTCCCACAGATCTTTGTACCAGAGCAAAAAGCCCGCTCTGTAATCGACGCGTTGATCATGCCGAATAGCGTTTATGTCTGACCGGAATTCAAAAATAACTTCCGCTTGAGGCAGATGTTTACTAAGTGAAACCGGCGTCCCTAGCAATAGCAGAGCGGCTACCGTGACTCCAGCTGAGGTAATCAGATTGTAATCACGAAGAATCTGCTCGTCACTTAACTGCGAGCTCAACAGGTTAGGTGACCTGTCTTGAAGCAAAATGCGGAGTAGGTGGAGTGCAGCAGGATCAAAATCACTCAGTGAAGCTTCTGCGCAAATGGTTCCCGTAAAATCTAGGTTGGTTTGCGTCAACCTAGTTACTTCAGTAGCATCCATTTTCACCAGAGACTCACCGGCTCTGCGAAGAAAGCGCCCATCAACAGCCAACGGCCTTCCTATCGGATGAGCAGGAATGTGAAGAACTAAAACGCGTCCTTCCGGATGGGCGATCTCTTCAAAATCAAATCTGACCCCGAACTCTCGACAAAGATCCCCCTCTAGCTTTTCTGGATTCTTGAAGGCCCGTGTGCCAACTACTATTCGCGGCTTCTGATCCGACACACCAAAAACCAGCCTTCCCCCGCCGGTATTGGCTATGCCTACACAGTAATCTTTCAATTTCTCGAAAGAATAGGTCTCCCGCGCCTCCTTAAATTCGGATGTGTGTTCCGGCTCGTCGAGCCACTCTGACAATTGGTGCAACTGGTCACGGGAAGGTGTGCGCACGATCACGGCCTTATTTTACGGGATTCTCCTTACGCTTATCGATCAGACAGTAGCAGCCCACCACTCTGAATACCGCACCCGCTACGCCTCCAACCTCAAGCGCGAACTCCCCCGCATCCCCTTCCCGCCCGAATTCCACGCCTTCGCCGAAGCCGGCAAGCGCCTCATGGAACTCCACATCGACTACGAGCAGCAGCCCGAGTACCCCCTCGAACAAATCGAAGACCCCAAAGCCGAGGTCACCTTCCGCGTCACCCGCATGAAGCTCTCGAAAAATAAATCCGAACTCCGCTACAACGGCTTCCTTCTCCTCCGCGGCATCCCACCCGCCACCTTCGAGTACCGCCTCGGCAACCGCTCCGCCCTCGAGTGGGTCGCCCCGCCTGAGAACCGGACCAGTACCGCGTCTCCACCGATCCCCGCTCCCGGCATCACCAACAACCCCAACCGGACGGAAGGGGAAAACGCCGACCCCCACTACATCCTCCGCCTCCTCGGCCAGGTCATCACCGTCTCGCTCGAAACCCAGCAGCTCATCGCAAAGCTGCCCTCGCTCGGCCTCCCCACCAACTAAGCCAACTACCCCAACCTCGCCTTGGCACCCACCATCTCCCACCGCCAAAACCTACGTCATCCTGACCAAAGCGAAGGACCCCTGTAT
>CAXTQE010000072.1:2627-11498 GCA_964246225.1 uncultured Acidobacteriaceae bacterium
GTGTTTCATAGTTGAACTTACCTCACAGGCGTCCTTCGCTCACCCTGCCCAAGATCCCGAACCCGTCACGTGTCAAGCCCCCAACGCTCTCCAAACCCTACTAACTCACTCATTCCAAACCACATAAAACCCAAACAAACCTGGCACACTCCCCCCGTCCCACCTGTTAAACTGTTAATAGACTCAAATACCAACCATCCCGCCGAACCAGGCTCCCCTCCAGGGACCGCGTGGCCTTCGCTCGATCCAACCCGTACACCCAGCCCGTGGGGGGCTCACCTATGCCTGACCAGATCACCGTTACCGCCGTTCGCCGCCAGTGCCGTCACATCTTCCCTGACGGCCACCGTTGCGGAAGCCCCTGCCTCCGCAGCGAAGAGTTCTGCTACTACCACCACACCACCCGCAAGCCCGCGCCCCATCGTCCCCGCTACCAACCCGGCTTCGACATAGCCACGCCCGACAACCGCGCCACCGTTCAACTCGCCCTCGGCGAAATCCTCTCTCGCATCGCCTCAGAGCAGATCGACCCACGTCGCGCCGGACTCCTCCTTTACGGCCTCCAGATCGCGAGCATCAATCTCCCGCGCCAGGCAGCCCTTAGGTCCGCGCCCGAATTCTCCGTCGTTGAAGACCTCATCGATGATCCCGAACTCGGCCCCATCGCCACTCCCGCGGAGTTCAAAAGAACCGGTGGCCAAAAGAACCTTGAAGAAATCCTCACCGAGCGGTGGGACTTGGAAAAAGAAGAACAAAGACAAGCCGAACTCAAAGCAAAAACGCCGGCTCCCACTCCAGAGCCAGGTCCAGACCCGAACTCCAACCCAAGTCCAGACCTAAACCAAATCGTTTGAAGACTTTACATCTTTTTGGGGGTGGGGCCACACCCATCCTCAAGCTTCCCTTCGCTTCCGCACCACCCACGTCGTCATGCACCGATAGTCCTGCACCACGGTCGTCTTCAACGGATCGACCAGAACCCCATCCATCTGCCGCGTCATGTCGAGCAGCGCCGCTTCATCCACCAGAAACCACTCCGACCCGTCCCCAATCCGGAACACCTGCCCCCGCACCCGCTCAAATTCCATCCCGATCCGCGACCCCAAACGGCAGAACAGCAGCCCACCCGGCCGCAACACCCGCCAAAGCTCCGTAAGCATCGCTAGAAAATGCTGCTCATCGCGCGCAAAATGCAGCACCGAGTTGCAGATCACCACATCCGCAAAGTCGTTCGTAAACGGCATCGTCTCAATCGCACCCGTGACGAAGTTCTCCGCCGGCAGTCCCGTCTGAAGCTCTGCAGCCAACGCCCGCACATGCTCCACGCCCCCCGCATCAGCATCGAGCGCAAATACCTCGCACCCTTCCCGCAACAGGTACACCAGGTTGCGTCCGTAGCCGCATCCGGCATCAAGCACGCGCATCCCGGAAGCAATGTTCCCACGCAAAATCTGATCGAAGACATAGATATCGATCTGCCCAAACTGCTCCTGGAGAGTAGAAGGGAGAGTCGCAGGGGTCACAAGAGGCCCAGTCATGCGAGCGTTTTGGCCTTCAACCGCTCCACCACCAACTCCGGCACCAACGAAGACACATCGCCTCCCAGCCGAAACACTCCCTTGATCAGCCGCGAACTGACATACGTGTACTTCTCCGCCGGCATCATGAACAACGTCTCCAGCTCCGCGTCTAATTTGCGATTCATCATCGCCATCTGAAACTCGTACTCATAATCCGAAATCGCCCGGATCCCTCGTAACACTGCTTTTGCCCCTTGCTGCCGAGCGAAATCCACCAACAAACCATCGAACGTCGTCACCGATACATTGGAAAACCCACCCACTGCTTCGGTAATCATCTCCAGCCGCTCTGGAACCGAGAACAGTGGCGTGCCCTTCTCCGAGTTGCGCAGAATGGCAACTACCAACTGATCCACAATCTTCGCGCCGCGCGCAATTAGATCCAAGTGACCATTGGTCAGCGGATCAAACGTTCCAGGGTAGACAGCCTTTACAGTATGCATGCCCCAAAAGCATACCGCGCCGAGACGATTCCGGGCTTACGTCTTGTCTAACCCCGCTTTCCTTTCACCAAGGCAACGACTGTCTCTGGTCCGTACTCGGGAACTGGTGGCACTGGCACGTTCGCCGCCACGATCCCCATTTTCTTTCGCAGTTCCCCGTCGATCCGGCCGAACACATCGCGATTCTCTTTCAGAAACGTCCGCACGTTCTCACGTCCCTGCCCGATACGCTCGCCCTGGAAGCTGTACCAGGCGCCGCTCTTATCGACGATGTTGTGCAGCACCGCCAAATCCAGCGTGTCACCCTCGCGCGAAATCCCCTCGCCATACAGAATGTCGAACTCCGCATCGCGGAACGGCGCGGCCACTTTATTCTTCACGATCTTGACCTTGGTCCGCGATCCCACGACCACATCGCCCTCCTTCACCGCGCCGATACGGCGGATGTCGATGCGAACGGAGGCATAAAACTTCAACGCGCGGCCGCCGGTTGTCGTCTCCGGATTGCCAAACATGACGCCGATCTTGTCGCGAATCTGGTTGATAAAGATGAGCGAAGTTCGCGACTTCGAGACCGTTCCCGTCAGCTTGCGCAGTGCCTGCGACATCAACCGCGCCTGCAAGCCCATATGCGAATCGCCCATTTCGCCGTCAAGCTCCGCCTTTGGCACCAGAGCCGCCACCGAGTCGACCACCAGCACATCGATCGCGCCCGACCGCACCAACGCCTCCACAATCTCGAGCGCCTGTTCCCCGTAGTCCGGCTGCGACACCAGCAGATTGTCGACATCGACCCCCAACTTGCGCGCGTAGTTCGGGTCGAGCGCATGCTCGGCATCCACGAACGCCGCCAGGCCACCGCTCTTCTGTGCCTCCGCAATGATCTGCAAAGTGATCGTCGTTTTACCGGAAGACTCCGGCCCAAAGATCTCGATCACCCGGCCGCGCGGCACCCCGCCCACACCCAGGGCTGCGTCGAACGAGATCGAACCGGTTGAAATCACCGAGATCGGCACGATCGCTTCCTTCGATCCGAGCCGCATAATCGAGCCCTTGCCGAACTGCTTCTCCAACTGCGAGAGCGCTGCATCGATTGCCTTGTTACGATCGTCGGCCACTTGTTCTCCCTAACAGCTCTATACGTACCCAGATGATCTTACCGCAGTAACGTGCAGGATAGCAAAGAAAAGGCGAAAACATCTCTGCCACTTTGGTGGGACTAACGCCTGAGCAAATCCACCGGTACCCGCACATCCTCCACCCGGAACAGGCCTGCCAGCCCCGGATGCTGCCGCCGCACCGCCTCATACATCGCCCACGCCACTCGCCGATAGCTGTAGTGCCCCGCCACGCCCGACCGCAGCTCCGCAATATATACCGCCTCCGCCACGTCCATCTTGAACATCGCCCGACACCGCGTCGCCAACGGCAGACAGTACTGTGCCGACTGCGCGGCCTCCTCCGCCAACCCGTCCCGCAGCGTCCGATAGGCTGCAAACGCCCGCTCCATGGCCTCGCGATACTCCTCCGCCACCCCAGCCTCCTCAAGCGTCGGCTGCCCCGGAGCTTCCGGCGTCTCGTACCCGTGGGCATCCGTAAAGGCCTGCAGCAGCTGCGTACACCGGCGATGCCGATGCATATCCCGAAAGCCGCCGATATCCATCAGAATGTCGAACTTGAGCGCCGCACCCGCGTGAAACCCGCGCACCAACCCGTCATGCCGTCCACGCCCCCGCGTCCCCAGGTCGATCAGCTCCGCCCGCCGCGCCACCTCCAACCCAGCCACCTCCTCCCGCAGCTGTCGATACGAAAAGTGGCTATGCGGATAGAGCAGCGACGTCGCCAGCTCCACCTCCAGCGACTCCTCGCCATCGATCAGATCCACCACCGGCGCCGGCGCAATCGTCTGGCCTCGCATCAACTCCTCCGCCGCCTGCGTCAGCTGCGTTCGCGCTTCCCGCTCATAGTCGTTTGCCACGGCATACTTCACCAGCGTTGGCGCCGCCTTGACCGGACGCAGCAGCATATCTTCGAGCACCGCCGGCCTCGTCCCGCTCTCGGCCGCCATCTCGTCCAGCACCGCCCGCGCTGCGTCATGCTGCACATTCCACGCCGGTTCCGCCGCCGCCGCACGAAGCCTCTCGCCGAGCCGGCGCACCTCCGCGAACTCACTCGTCAGCAGCCGCGCCACCTGCGTCTCTAACGTCCGCGCATTCACAATCTGCCCCAGCGAGGTGTTCGTCGCGAGCGGCAGCAGATACCGCGCCACGTCAAAGGCCCGCGCCTTCAGCGTCCGCTCGTACACCTCCTGCTTCATCGTCTCGGGCTTCGCAACCGCCGCGGTCAGCGCCTGCAGCATGCCCTGGCTCACCTGGTCGTAGCCGCGAAACAGCAGCTCCACCGCCTCCCGGAACAGCGCCGTCTGACCTCCCAGATCGGGCGTGTACCACCCCGACCGCCGAAAATCCTGGTACCGCGTCGAGCGCTCCTGCCCGTCCCAGCGCTGCTCATCCACCAGCACGATCGCGGCCAGCAGGCTCAGCCGCTCTACCGCCATCGGAATATGCGCCAGATCCGCAATCGACCGATGCCCATATTGAAAGTAAAACGTGTTCAGGAACTGCTCCGCCTTCTGCGCACTGATCTCTTTCAGCGACTCGCGCAACGTCAGCGCCGAGCGCGAGTACTTCGCCATCGCATACGCCAGCACTTCGGGGTCCGCGCCATGAATCGCATACACATCCATCTCGTTCTGCTTCCCATCTTCGCCACTCATCGTTTTCCCAGCGTATCCTAAGGGGATTGTTGGTCGAAAAGGAGTCCTGGATTGTCCCCTCTCTCAGGCCGCATCGCCCTGGTTACCGGAGCCTCGCAAGGGATCGGCCGTGCGATTGCCTTACGCCTCGCCGCGGAGGGCGCGCAGGTCGCCCTTGCCGCCCGCAGTCTCGCCAGGCTTGAAGAAGTTGCCGGTGAAATGGCCGTCACGGGCGCTGTCGGCAAGCCCTTTCTGCTCGATCTTGCCGACGAAGCGTCGATCAAAGCCTGCGCCAAAGACGTTCTCGCCCATTTCGGCAGGGTCGACATCCTGGTCAACAACGCCGGAATCACTCGCGACAACCTCGCCCTGCGCATGAAGCGGCATGACTGGGACGACGTCCTTTCCACCAATCTGACCGGAGTCTTTCTTATGACACAGGCCTCCATGGGCTCGATGATCAAGAGCCGCTGGGGCCGCATTATCAACGTTACCTCGGTCGTCGGCGAGGTCGGGCAGGCCGGCCAGGCCAACTACGCCGCTTCAAAGGCCGGACTGATCGGACTGACGAAATCGCTTGCGCGCGAGCTCGCCAGCCGCTCCATCACCGTCAACGCCGTCGCTCCCGGCTACATCGAAACCGCCATGACCGCCATCCTTACCGACGACCAGAAAAGCGCCATGACGACGCACATTCCGCTCACCCGCGCCGGCACCGCGGCCGATGTCGCCGCCGCGGTCGCCTTTCTCGCCTCGGAGGACGCCAGCTACATCACCGGCCATACGCTCGACGTCAACGGAGGCATGTACATGGGCTGACGCTCGCCCCACGCGGCGTTCCGTTCCAACTTGAACCTTGGCTGGTACCGAATTTCCTCGCCCAGCCAACTTAACCCTTGCCTGCTGCCTATGCGAAGGTTACTTTACGGCAATGGCTGAAATGCACATCGTTCTTCCAGCACCGGCGAGTCCCCCCTTGAAGTCGATCTCCAGCAATATCGGCGGCACAATTCGGGACTATCGCCTGCAAAAGGGCATGTCACAGGGAGATATTGAAAAACGCACCGGCCTGCTGCGCTGCTACCTGTCGCGCGTTGAAAACGGCCACACCGTCCCATCCCTTGAGACGTTACAGAAGATTGCCGGCGCGCTCGATCTGCAGCTCTCACAGTTCTTTGCCGAAGACCCGGTGGGCCGCGAGGTCTCGACGCTCAACCTGAGCGAAGAGCAGATACGCTTCCTCACTCAGGTCCAGCGCTACTCCGCCAACCTCTCCGACAGCGACCGCCGCCTGCTTCTGGTCATGGTGCGCAAATTTGCCTCGACCGCGCTGAGCTAAATCACCTGTTCGCGCGAAGAGCAATCTCTCGACCAACATCTGGCTTGCATTTTAGATGGCAAGCCGTTTGGCTACCCTATCCCCATCCGCGCCTTCAACAGATCCCGGGCCACCGCATCCAGCACTCCATTAAGGAAGTGGATCGACTCCGGCGCGGCATACCGCCGAGCCACCTCCAAACTTTCGTTGATCACAATGGCCGCGGGAGTCTTCGGATAGCCCAGCATCTCGGCGATGCCGCAGCGCAGCAGATTGCGGTCCACCACCGGCATGCGCTCCAGCCTCCAGTTCTGCGAGTGCTGCTCGATCAGCGCGTCGATCTCTTCGCGCCGGCTGGTCGCGACGCGGTAGAGATCCTCGGCAAAGCCGCGCGTCTCCTCGTCGACATCGGTCACCGAGGGCCAGAACAGCTTGCGCACCTCGTCCGGCGTCTGCTTGCCCAGGTCGCCCTGGAACAGCATCTGCATACTCAGCTCACGCGACTTCCTGCGCGTGCCCACTAAGCCGCACCCTGCAGCTTGCGGCGCAGCGAGACCATCTCGATCGCCGCGCTCGCCGCCTCGAAGCCCTTGTTGCCGGCCTTCAGTCCCGCCCGATCAAGCGCCTGTTCAAGCGTCTCGCAGGTCAACACGCCAAAGGCATGCGGCACGCCGGTCTCCTGCTGCGACTGCCCGATACCCCGTGCCACCTCGGTGTAAATCGCTTCATAGTGGGCCGTCTCGCCGCGCAGCAGGCAGCCGAGCGTCACGATGGCGTCCACCTTGCCCAGGTTGGCAATCGTCCGCGCGGCGTTCGGGATCTCCCACGCGCCCGGCACGCGCACGATCTCGATGTCCGCCTTGGCGGCTCCGCTGCGGCGCAGGCAATCGAGCGCACCCTGCAGCAGCCGGTCGGTGATGACGGTGTTCCAACGCGTGGTAATGACGGCGAACTTCATGCCCTCGGCCGAGAGCCCTCCCTCCACCGCCGCCGGCTGCCCATGCATCGGGTTCTCCGACTGCCAGAAGCCAAGCCGCAGCCCCTCCGGCAGCGCCAGCGTGAACAGCCGCGAGTTCCAATGCGTGTCCTCAAGCTCGCCTACCTCGGCGGCTGTAGACTCGTCCTCCGTCCAGCGTTTCACCGCGGCATGGAGCGTCTCAAGCTGAGTCACTTCAATCAGAATCCGAGGCTCGGCCGGCACGCGGCCCGTTACCAACTCCAAATTTCCCACGGGAGCGAGAAAAGGCGAACCCTCGCCTTCCGCATCCTTCCATCCCTTCGCCGCCTCAAAGCCCAAGGCGGTCAAGAGGCGCGTCAACTGCGCATAATCGTCGGCTCCACTCACCTGCTCGACGACCGTAATTCCCTTGATCATGGCTTTGATTGTATTCTCAACCAGCCTTGTACTTCTGGAGCCTGCCCCATGGATGACGTGACCGAGTACGTGCTGCCTACCTATGAAACCGTCCTGCTCAGCATCGAGGGCGGCGGTCCGGTGGCGACCGTAACCCTGAACCGCCCGGACGTGCTGAATGCGTTGAACGCACAGCTGTTCCGCGATCTCGAAACCGTGTTCACGCTTCTGACCGCCAACGCCGCCGTCCGCGCCATCGTAATCACCGGTGCCGGCCCAAAGGCCTTCGCCGCCGGAGCCGACATCGCCGAGCTTTCGCAAATCGGCACCAAGGCCGACGCCGCCTCGGGAGAGCAAGTCGCCCTGCGCGGCCAGGCCGTGTTCCGCAAGATCGAAACGTGTGGCAAGCCTGTGGTCGCGGCCGTCAACGGATTTGCGCTGGGCGGCGGATGCGAGCTCGCCATGGCCTGCACCATGCGTATCGCGTCCGACGCCGCCCGCTTTGGGCAGCCGGAGATCAAGCTGGGCCTCATCCCCGGATACGGAGGCACGCAGCGGCTGCCACGCCTCATCGGCCGCGCCGCTGCCCTGAAACTCATCCTCACCGGCGAGATCGTTCCGGCTGCGGAGGCGCTGCGCATCGGCCTGGTGGAGGAGGTCGTTCCCGCCGCCGGCCTGCTCGCCCGCGCCCGCGCCCTCGCCTCGTCCATCGCGGCCCTGGCGCCGCTCGCGGTCACGGCTGCCATGGAGGTTGTCGACGCCGGAGAGGGGCTGCCGCTCGAGCAAGCGCTGGCTCTTGAAGCCGCCGCTTTCGGCCGCCTCAGCAACTCCGCCGATAAGCACGAGGGAGTCGCCGCCTTTCTCGAAAAGCGCGCCGCGACCTTCACTGGACACTGACGTTTGCGATATTCTGGAGCCATTGTGCGTCCTTTCTTTGCCACCGTCTCTGCCCTCGCTCTCCTCTGCCTTGCCGGATGCTCAAGCGCGCCGCTGGTCTCCGCTTCGACCAGCAAGGCCGCCGAGAACGAGCGCCGCCAGCAGATGGAAAGCACGCGGGCCGAGCTGGAGCTGATTCCGCTGCCCTCAAAGGCGCGCTATCTCGCCGTCAAATCGCTGACCACCTGGCAGAATCCTTACCTCACCATTCAGGGCAACATGGTCACCCTGCACGTCACGCTGGCGGACGCCAACCCTTCGCAGTTTGGCGTGGGAGGTCTGCTTCGCCCCGTAGGAGCGCGGCAGGAGGCGCTCAACGTCCGCACTGCCGACCTACCCTCCGCGCTCAACGCGATTCCTCCGACTGCCTGGCCCTACGGCCGCGTAGTCGCAGTCGAAGAGGCGCATGACGCACCAGCCTCCGCGCGTCCGGAGCTGCGCCGCAACATGGAAACAGCCATGCGCACGCTGAGTGACCTAGGCCT
>CAXTQE010000072.1:11598-13639 GCA_964246225.1 uncultured Acidobacteriaceae bacterium
GCTACCATTCCCCAACGTGCACACCCCAGCCCTTCTGGTCTTCTGCTTCTTCTTCGCCCTGGTCACCGTGGCCGGCTTCCTTGCCGCGCGCTGGCGGCGGCCCGCTGCCGGAATGCATTCGCTCGAGGAGTGGGGCCTCGCCGGCCGCAGCTTCGGAACATGGATCACCTGGTTCCTGATCGGCGGCGACGCCTACACCGCCTACACCGTCATCGCCGTGCCCGCGGCGCTCTACGGCGCGGGAGCCAACGGCTTCTTCGCCCTGCCGTACGCCATCCTTGCCTATCCATATATGCTGCTTGTACTGCCCCGGCTCTGGACGGTCTGCCACCGGCACGGCTACGTCACCTTTGCCGACTTCGTCAGCGGACGCTACAGCAACCGGCCTCTGACCGTTGCCATCGCTCTCACCGGCATCCTGGCCCTCATGCCCTACATCGCGCTGCAGCTGGTCGGCATCCGGGTTGTGCTCGCCGCGCTTGGCCTGCATGGCGAGTGGCCGCTGGCCGCAGCCTTCGTCATCCTGGCCGCCTACACCTATTCAAGCGGCCTGCGCGCGCCCGCCGTCATCGCCATCGTCAAGGACGTCATGCTCTGGATCATGGTGCTGGTCGCCGTCGTCTGGCTCCCGTTGAAGCTCGGCGGCTACGCGCACATCTTCACCGTCGCCAACCAGACCCTCGCGCACCACATTCCGCCCGCCTCCATCTTTCTCCAGCCGAAGCAGTTCCTCGGCTACTCGACCCTGGCCATCGGCTCGGCCCTGGCGCTGATGCTCTATCCACATACGGCCACGGCGATCCTCAGCGCCTCCTCCGCCAACACCGTTCGCCGCAACGCCGCCATGCTGCCCGCGTACAGCTTTCTACTGGGCCTGATCGCGCTGCTTGGGTATGTGGCGATTGCCGCCGGCGTCGTCACCAAAGACACCAGCTCGGTCGTGCCGCTGCTGTTTCTCAAGATGTTTCCGGAGTGGTTCGCGGGCTTCTCCCTGGCCGCCATCGCAGTCGGCGCGCTGGTACCCGCGGCCATCATGTCCATCGCCGCCTCCAACCTGTTCACGCGCAATCTATGGGGTGAGTTCACGCGCACCCCGATGACGCCCAAGCAGGAGTCCGCCATGGCCAAGATCGTCTCCCTGCTGGTCAAGTTCGGCGCGCTCATCTTCGTTCTCAAGCTCCAAACGGCTTACGCAATCCAGATGCAGCTGCTGGGAGGTATCTGGATCGCGCAGATCTTTCCCGCCGTCATCCTCGGCGTCTTCACGCGCTGGTTTCATCCGTGGGCGCTGTTCGCGGGCTGGTTGGCCGGCATGGCGTCCGGCACGGCCATGGCCTGGTCGCTGGGCCTCAAAAGCTCCGTCTACCTCGTTCCGCACATCGGTGGAATGTACGCGGCCGTGCCTGCGCTGCTGCTCAATCTTGCGATCGCCGCGTTCCTTACGGTGCTTCTACGACCCACTGGATGGGCTCCCGCAGTCGACCGCACCGATCCCTCCGCCTACATCGGTTAGCCGGCAAATCTGCATCAGAGGGCAGGAGGACCACACACCGATGAACTATATCGAGAAGTTTGCCAATGACTTCGTGAGCAAGCAGCTCTCTCAGCCTCCAACCCCGGGTGCACCCTCGCCCGCAAATCCCTCGGTGATCAAAGGCCTGCTGGCCGGCGTCGCCGCCGGAGCCCTTGCGACCGCAGCCAAAAGCCTGGCCGAGCGCTTCTATCCGCCGCGGACCGAAGGTCAACCCGAGCCGCCCGACGTGCTTGCCGACAAGGTGGCAGACAAGGTCACAGGCCACGAACTCTCCCCGGAAGCGAAGGCCGCTGCCAGCCAAACCATCCACTGGGTCTTTGGCATCACCGCCGGCGCCGCCTATGGAGTGCTCGCCGAGTACTATCCCGCCGCCACCTCACGGCGCGGCATCAGCTTCGGCATGACCTTGATGGCGCTGACACACCAGTCCGCTTTACCCGCTTTTGGACTTGCCGACGCTCCCGGAGATCAGACCCCGCGCGAGAAGACCAGTGAGATGGCCACGCA
>CAXTQE010000072.1:13739-15953 GCA_964246225.1 uncultured Acidobacteriaceae bacterium
GCCGGCTGCGCAGGTTGCGGCGCGGGAACATGCTTCTTCGGCCCACGCTTGCGCGCTACCAGCACGCGTATGCGCTCCAGCAGCTCCACCGCCGTGCCCGCACCCTTGGGCAGGAATGCATCGGCCGCCAAAGCCCGATCCTGCGCCGCCACGGTGCCGCTGACGATCAAGGCCGGCAGGGCCGGGTGGATCTGCTTCGCGCGCCGCACCAGCTCGTTGCCATCCATCCCCGGCAGCAGCAGGTCCGCGATCACCAGATCGAGTGCCCCCGGGGCTGTCCGCTCCAGAACCTCCAGGGCCTGCTGCGAATTGCTCGTGGCGATCACGCGATAGCCGCGCGTCTCCAGCAAAAACGTGCGTACCGACAGCGTTTGTTCGTTGTTGTCGACACAGAGAATAACTTTCTTTGGGCGCATTGGGATCCGATCTCTGGTTGCTGCGAAAGCCATCGGCTGTTTGGCCGACGTCCTCGGCAGAGGGGATGGGTGGACCGCGGCCCTCTTCTGTCACCTCCGGCAAACAAGCGCCGGAAGCAAAAAGAAGCAAGTCTGGGCAGCCGCTCGCGCCTTCGCTCTCCCACGTGCACGAATCAGCCGAAGAGCAAAGCTCTCCTGCCTGCTTCGCGCACCCATGAGCGGGGCGGTTCGAGCAGTGTTCCCAGGCCCGCGCCGCTCCGGATAAACCGAAACGACGAGAGACCGCGGCTTGAGAGATCCGGGACTGCCTGCGCAGATTGCCACGCCGGCCGCCGAGACGCACCAGGTCATCGCCGCGCATGCTCGGAGCCTCAGACCAACCGCACCGGCGCTCTTCCTTCTGGCGACGTGAGACGGAGGATCCCTGGCCCCGGCCAATGCAGCCGAGGAGGATGCGAAATGGGAAGCGAGCGACTACGTGAGCAGCCCGGCTTCTCTCAATGCAAATTGTGAGAACTACAGAAAATCAACACTGGGGAAGACACCTGCCGCCTCCTGTCGTACGAGGAGTGCCGCTCATCTCCAACGCTTCTCAACTTACGAAGGTGTACCGAACTTGGCAACCGGAGAAGAAACGGCGAAGATAAGGCCGATTTGGGCTTGCTCATCCACCGAATCTGAAAACCTGCCGTCAATGCTGCAGTTTCGTGAATTTCAAATGTGGGAAAGTCCTCGGCTAAGGCAGGAAAAACCGTCCAGATGCAACTTTCGTGGTGCTCCCTCCCACAAACACGCCATGGATTTTTTCATCCGTCAGGGTTGCCCGGACATAAATCCGCGACGGTCGGCCTATCTCCACCCCCTGCGAAAAGACGATGGAGCGTCCGCTCTCGACAAATCCATGCCGGACAAGGTAGGCGATGGCGCACCCGGACGCCGCGCCAGTCGCCGGGTCCTCGCCGTGGTAAAACTGCATCCGATTGTGGAAATCCGCGCCGCTGCCTCCGGCGGCACCATTTGGATCCTGCGCCATGCAGAAAAAGAATTTCGCATCCGAGCGCGCCAGGTACGCCTGCGCCGCCGCCTGCGGGATCGCAAGCCGTCCCAGCGCCTCCATCGAGCAGAGCGGCACGATGCAGAACGGCACTCCAGTGGAAACCGTCTCGATCGGCTTGGTCGCATCCAGGTCGGCCAGCGGCATGCCCAGCACACGGGCGATCTCCTCCGGAGCATGCCTGGCGCCAAAGACCGGATCCTGCTGCTGCATCGTCCCGAAGACACTGCGGGCTGCCGTCGCGGGCTCGAAGCGCACCGTGATCGGCCCTGCGTTCTCGCGCAGCGTGATCGACTCCGCACCCCGGAGCGCCGGGTGGTGCCAGTAGAGCCAGGCCGCCGTGCCGAGCGTCGGGTGCCCGGCAAACGGAAGCTCCTCGGCGACCGTGAAGATGCGCACCCGCACCCCATGCTCCACCTCGCTCGCTGGATCGTCTGCCGGCAGCACAAACGTCGTTTCGGCCAGGTTCGTCTCCCGCGCCAGCGCCTGCATCTCGTCGGTCGAAAGCCCACGTGCGTCAGTAAACACCGCCAGTGGATTGCCCTCGAGCGCACGCTCGGCAAACACATCCACGACCGCGTACTCGAAACTTCGCTGCGGTTCGTCCGCGCTTTGATTCACATTGTCCATTTCATCTCTCCGTCCGCTTCAGTCCTTCTAACTCATCGAGCGTCTTCGGCCAATCCCCGCGCAGCAGCCGCGACAGGCTTCGGTCTGCCAGCAGCTTGCCTCCTGTCTGGCAGC
>CAXTQE010000072.1:16053-17877 GCA_964246225.1 uncultured Acidobacteriaceae bacterium
TGCAGAATCGGCGACAGCCCCGCCGCATGCAGGATCTCATCCGAGTACGCATTGCCGATCCCGCTCAGCATCCGGGGATCGGTCAGCGCCCGCTTCAGCGTACGATTCTCCACCATCAGCCGAGCGCGAAACTCCGTCAACGTACACGTCATCACGTCGATCCCGCCCGGGTCCAGCGCCTCCAACTCCCGAAGCCCCGCTACCACATGGAGCGACGCCCGCCGCTTCGAGCCGGCCTCGGTCACCGTCAACGAGCCGTGCTCAAAGTCGAACGCCGCAAAAGCTCCCTTGCGCGACAGCTTCGCACCCGCTTCCTTCCAGTGCAGCCGCCCCGCGATCATCAGGTGCAGCACCGCCCACAGATCGTTCTCAAAGCCGATCGCGATGCGCTTGCCCACTCGTCGCAGCTCCCGCACACGCTGCCCTTCGAGCGCCGAAAGCGGAGGCTGCACGCTGCGCAGGAAGAAGATGCTCTCAAGCCGCACCCGCACCAGCCGCTGGCCTTCGATCCGCGCGCGCAACGCAAACAGATACGCTTCAACATCGGGCAGCTCCGGCATCGAATCCTCTCCTTTCCACCACCTTACCGCCGACCGTCCAATCGCAGGCGCACGGTTCAGCTTCAGGCATCCGCAAAGTGTGAACGCACCCGAAGCGCCTGAATCTGAAATGCCGTTTGAACCAGCAGCGCTCTGACAGCTACTAGTAAATTTTCATTGCTGTACGAAGATTGCTCGCATACGATGGCAATACTTTCATGCTACCCATCGCACTCTTCTTCCTTATGCTGCAGAATCAGGCTCCGGCAGTTCCGGCGATCGTGTCGGATCCGCATTATCCGTTGCGGGTCCAGCTGGCACAAACGGGACTGAGCTCCGGGACGTTCGAACATCTGAGCGTATGGGGCCATGGCAACGTGCTGGGGTCTCCGTCGCAGGGGTTCGACTACACCGCCGATTGCAATCAGCGCTTTGCCCCGCGGCCCGAGGGCGATCAGTACTTTCGGGCGCGATGGACCAACCGGGGACACAAACTGGAGATCCTGATCCAGGAACTTGGCAGCGACCACATCCAGGCCTGTGAACTGAAGATCGCCCTGCAGGACCAGCCCTACGAGCTCAACGCGAACGGCCCAAGGGGATCGGTCATGTTCGGCATGCCGCTGGCGCGCCCAGCCGTTCCAGTCGTCGAACCCGATCCGAACTTCCCGCTGCGCGTGCAGATTTGGGTCCGGAGCTCCGGGTCGAGCCCCTCAGGAGCACACGCGGAGGGCTACGGGAACATCCAGGGTCAGACCGTGACGGGCTTCGACTTCGGCAACTCCTGCCCCATTCGCATGTCGAGAGGACGCGATGGAGATATCTACCAGGCCCGTTGGCTGGAGCAGGGTTTGCGGATCGAGATCCTGGTGCAGGAGGTAGGCAGCCGGCAGCAGAACGTCTGCCAGATGGATGTTGGCTTGAAGTCCACGCCGTACAGCGCGCCAGAGACCCGGCAGCGTCTCAGCACGCCGTCAGGAGGAACAGGCCCGCAGGCCCCAACCAGTAACACCGACCTTCCGCCGCTGGACTAAGAACAACAGCCCGTCTCAGAGGGCGTTCCGCTACACTCGATGCAGCCCAGCATGCGCACGCTCCGCATCACCGACGAGGTCACCCTCCTCCGCAGCAGCAACCCCGCTGAAACCACCGTCGGCTCGGAGGTCGTCCTGATGACCCTTGCCTCCGGTCAATGCTTCGGCTTGGGTGAGACTGGGTCTGCGGTGTGGCGGCTGCTCGCCCAACCCACCCGCCTGCAGCCCCTTGTCGACGCACTCAGCAGCAC
>CAXTQE010000073.1:0-15820 GCA_964246225.1 uncultured Acidobacteriaceae bacterium
CTCCAGGAGCGCGTTGAGCCTCTCCTTGAAAAACACCGCGCTTCCATCGACCTGATCCGCCAGCGCGCCGTGCTCAACGACGAAGTCATCTTCTTCGACCTGCTCGATCGCGAAACGGAGGCCCTCAGCAAATTCATCCCGTACTTCCTCTTCCCTGAAGCCACCTACACCATCGCCGTCACGCGCTCCCGCACCCGCACCAAGATCTCGGTCGGCACCAATCCCTGGACCCCTCTGCCCGCTGCCCAACTCGTCAACCTGGCCGGAATCTGCGAGCGCTTCGGCGGCGGAGGCCACGCGCGCGTCGGAGCCATCAGCTTCGGCAGCGAAGAAGTCGACCTTGCCCGCGCCACCGCCCAGGGGATCGCCGCCGAACTGCGTGCCTCGGTGGGGCAACGGGAAGCCATCCCGGTCCACTCAGAGTAGCCAGAGGAATTACCTGCCATGATCACTGTCATCTTTCTGGTTCTTATCATTGGAGCCGCCCTGGGCGGAGTCTACCTGGCCATGTCCAGTGGCACGCGTGGTGGACGGCATAACAAGGCTTCCATGCCCGTCGTCCGTAATCAGGAGAGCTCGAATCCACGCGGCGACGTTCGTTCGGGCGACGGTATCAATTAGCTTTCGATCAAACCAGCTCTCCGCCACCCTAAACAAGGCACAAAACACTACGTCAGGGTGCCTCCGTAACGATGCTTCCGCAGACACCAAACTAGTTGGCTTGCAAAGCAAGGTGGGCCCGGCGTACATCCATCGCGGTGAAGATCGAGAGGAATGGAATCACTGCATCTTTTGAAGATGCAGCCAGTGCCTGCTCGATGCGAGCTCGGCCGCCCTGCTCGCGGTCGACCAGGCAAAGTACGCCGACGACCTTCATGCCTGCCTCGACCGTGGCCTCGATCGCCGCGACCGTCGAACCGCCCGTCGTGCAGACGTCGTCGACGATAACTACTTCCGCTCCAGGCTGAAGAAATCCTTCCACACGGCGGCCGGTGCCGTGCATCTTCTCCGCCTTCCGAACCAGGAAACCGTGAACCAGCGTCGGCTCCGGTCCGTGGTCCTCCTCCGGATCAAGCTCGAGGAACTCACGGTAGTCGGCGAGCTCCCACGCGCTAGCCGAGGCGGTGTTTGAGACCAGGGGATCGGCTCCCATAGTTAGGCCGCCCACCGCCTGTGCCGTCGGAAGATGTTCGCGGATCAGGTCCAGCATCAGGATGCCCGCCAGGCGTCCGCCTTCGGCATGCAACGTGGTCACGCGACAATCGACGTAGTAGTCCGAGTGCTGGCCGCTGGCAAGGGTAAAATCGCCGAGGCGAAACGACAGGGAAGCGAGAAGATCAAGCAGGGCTGTGCGCGGGTTCGTCATCTAATTGCCGGGAAGGATCAGTTTTGAGGAGCGTTGCGCCAGCGTAAGCGTATTTTCAATGACCGCCAGCCGAACGTCGTGGTCGTTGCTGACGCGGGTCAGATGCTTCACTTCGGCGGAGAGTCGCGTGAGCTCATCGCTGACTAAAAATATCTTTTTGACAATCGACAGAACTTCGGTGCCGATCGTCACGCGGCGGTCTCGGCCTGCTGGCGCGTTTGCTGCCGCTGCTCGATCAGATCTAGATTTCTGCGAATTTCGATGCGAGCGTCACGGGTTGAAGCAAGTGCCGAATCGAGTGCCACATTCATCTCACCGATCAGAGCGCGGAGATGTTCTTCGTCCTGCTGGGCCGAGTTGGTCGTGTAGGCGCGAAGCGAGCGACGAAGGACCTCACTGGCGGAGATGTTGTCCTGCTCTGCACGCTGCTGGAGGGATTTCCTGTCCTCCGGCTCGAGCACAACCACGGTTCGCGAGGGAAGGCTGCGTTGACGTTTTGTCGCCATACCGCAAATGGTACACCAAGGCACATGTGTTGTGCCTGTGCAAGATCGTTCACATGCGGTCGAGATGCCGGAATCCACCCGTCGAAACAAAAAGCGTGACGAAAACCGACAGGTTATAAGAGGCATGCACCAGAGTGGAAGCGGCCACCGAAGCGGTACGGAGGCGCACGAGGCACAGAACCAGCGAAACTCCGACCAGAAGGCCTACCGCAGGCCAGGTATAGCCCAGCTGCGGCGCATGGATGAGCGCGAACAAGATGCTGGTAATCAGCGCTGAGATCGTCCAGGCTCGCGTCGAAAAGACATTCGAAGCGCGCCAGGTGGTCAGCGCATCCACGTCGCGGGGAAGCGCCATGTAGTCGGCAACAATGGCAATGCCGGGAAGCAAAAAGCCGCGAAAGACGATCTCTTCAAACAGCGGCGCGAGCAGCGTCCCGAAGGCCACCAGCAGCCAGATCAACGCGGGATTGTGGAACAGGGCTTCCACCGGAATCTCATGTTTGGGATTCGGCAGCAGCGTGGATAAGCCCTGCACAGAGAAGCCGAGCACCAGCCCGCCAAGCGCAAACCAGGGCTTGGCGGCGGCAGCGTTCCAGGACACGCCCTCGAGAAAGCTGCGATGCCAGAGCGGCCGGAAGACCGCAAAGCAGGCGCACAGCGTGAGCAGGTAGGTCAGCACGCTGGCAAAGATCTGCAGCCGCGCGTCGGCCAGCGTGTCGAGCATGGGCCGGCCATGATGCAGCGCCAGGATCAGCGCCTCCGAGAACAGAAGCGAGACAAACGTAAGTGCCAGCAGCAGCAGCAGGTGAAGCAGGTTGGGGATACGCTTGGTGGGCATGCTCGATGGCGGCGCGGCTAAATCTGCAACCATGCGTCCCCGGGCAACGGCCGGCTGAAGTCGCCCTGCAGCAGCGCGTACAGAATCTCGACGCCATCGACCAGGCGCGGTCCCGGGCGCGAGAAGAAGGCGTTGGCGTGAAGCGCGTACAGACATCCGTGGCGCACCGCCGGAAGTGTGGCCCACCAGTCGGGGAACTCGGTTTGCCGGTACTCGTCGGCGGCTTTCTGGGCGTCATAGCCGCACGGCATCACGAGGAGGATGTCGGGATCAAGTGCGCGCACCTGCTCCCAGCGGATGCGCACGCTGTCCGTGCCGCGGGCACCCAGGCGGTCAATGCCTCCCGCAAGGCTCACCATCTGCGGCACCCAGTGCCCGGCGTTGAAGGGAGGCGAGATCCACTCCAGGCAGGCGACCTTCGGCGCATGCGGCTTCGGCAACACGCGAACAGCTTCGAGCCGCTCTCTCAGTGAGGCTACAAGGGTCCGCGCGCGGAGATCGCACCCGGTCGCGCGGCCCACCGTCTCGATATCGGCAAACACGTCCTCAAGCGTATGCGGCGTCAGCGAGACGACCTGCGGCTGAAAGGAAAGGCCATGCAGCGCCTTCGCCAGATGCGATGTGTTGACCGCGCACACATCGCACAGCTCCTGAGTGACGATCAGGTCCGGCTGCAGCGATTCAAGCAACTCCTGGTCGATGCGGTAGATGCTTTCGCCGCGTGCCGCATGCTCGCTTACGGCACGGTCGATCTCTTCCGGGGAAAGATCGTTCCCAAGCACAGTGCCTACAAGATGTGGCTTCTGCCGCGCGTCTTCCGGGTAGTCGCACTCGAAGGTCACGCCGACGACAGAGTCGCCCAGGCCGAGCGCGTACAGGATTTCGGTGGCGGACGGAAGCAGGGAACAGATGCGCATGGAGGCTCTCGGTACATTCTATAGAGCTCGCATCCCTTCTGTGCGGACCGGTCCTGTTCGGCAGTAATCTCGATTTCTAAACAAGCAAGTGACAAGACGGCAATCGCTTCGTTAGGCTTGTTCATGGAGGTCTCAACGTGAGAGGAACGGAGCTGCACTGGGTGATGGGTCCTTGGCCTGGCAGGCTGGCGCTGGCCGCCCGCCCTCGCGGTGGCGACTGGCTTGCGGAGGAAATGTCGGAGTGGCAGCGAGAAGGCGTGAGCACGGTCGTCTCCCTATTGACGCCCGAGGAAGAGCACGACTTGGCGCTAGACAACGAGAGACCCGATGCGATTTCGCAGGGAATGCACTTCACCTCGTTTCCTATCCCGGATCGGGAGGTGCCAGCTTCGCACACTGGAATGTCCAAGTTGCTGGATGAACTGAATGGAGAGCTGGAAGCTGGTAGAAACATAGCCTTGCACTGCAGGCAAGGAATTGGAAGGACCGGGTTGGTGGCTGCATGCCTGCTGATTGGAAAGGGTGCGGAACCGGAGGAGGCTGTTGACTGGTTGAGCGCAGCGCGCGGAGTGAGTATTCCAGAAACAGTAGAGCAGAGGCGCTGGCTACAACGATATGCGGAAACACTGACTCAAGCGCGATGATGCAACCGCTGCCCCTGAAGCCGCTTCACGATGAGCATCTGTTGAGCGAGGTGAAGCTAGCTTTCTTCGACCGGCTTTCAACGGCAGACTTGCTTGCATCCTTGATCCCGAACCAGGAGCACTGCTTGAAAGCAAGGCCGGACGGAACCATGCTGGATGGGCACCATCGCATCCACATACTGAAACGGCGAAACGTGGAAGTAGATGCTTTACCTCGTGAGATTCTCCCGTCAAACCTGCTCCTGTAAAACGCTCCAAGCATCGTGAGAGCGAAAGCTAATTTTTGCTGGCACGCTTACGAGTGGCTTTTCCGGCAGTTGGGGCTTTCCCAACGGCTCCCGTGGGCACGCCGGTCTTCTTCTCGTTGGGAATAAATTTGCCGCGCGGCTGCTTGATGGCATCCGGTGCTGCGGCCAGCGTGTCCGGCTGGGCTCCGGCGTTCGGGTTCGGCGTAAAGGCTTCGAGGCCGGGAAAGTGCGGCCGCAGAAAGTAGCCCGTGTGCGAGTCGGAGACAGACGCCAGCTGCTCAGGCGTGCCGTATCCAATCATGCGGCCTCCGTACTCTCCGCCTTCAGGGCCCATATCGATGAGGTAATCGGCGTTGCGGATAATGTCGAGATTGTGCTCGATGATGATGACCGTGTTGCCGAGATCGGTCAGCCGGTGAAGCACGTCGAGCAGCCGGCGCACATCGTCGAAGTGAAGGCCTGTCGTAGGCTCGTCAAGAAGGTAAAGCGTGCGTCCGGTCTGGCGCTTCGAGAGTTCGCGGGCAAGCTTCATGCGCTGCGCCTCGCCGCCTGAGAGCGTCGTGGCGGATTGGCCCAGATGAATATAGCCGAGGCCGACATCGACCAGCGTCTGCAGCTTGATGCCAACGGACGGAATATCCTTGAGGATGGGCAGCGCGTCGGCAATCGCGAGCTCGAGCAGGTCGGCAATCGAGTAGCCGTTGAAGCGAACCTGGAGCGTCTCCTGATTGTAACGCCGACCGTTACAAACCTCGCAGAGCACGTAAACATCGGGCAGGAAGTTCATCTCGATGCGGCGCTGGCCTTCCCCCTGGCAGGCTTCGCAGCGTCCGCCCTGCACGTTGAAGGAGAAGCGTCCAGGCTTGTAGCCGCGCTCGCGCGCCTCGGGAAGCTGCGCGAAGAGATCGCGGATCGCGGCAAAGACGCCGGTGTAAGTGGCAGGATTCGAGCGCGGCGTGCGGCCAATCGGCGATTGGTCGATCTGGATCACCTTGTCGAGCTGGTCGACGCCGATGACCGCGCCGTGCTGGCCGGGCTCTTCGCGCGAGCCATAAAGTTCTTTGGCCAGCGCGCGGTAGAGGATATCGTTGACGAGCGACGATTTGCCGGAGCCGCTGACGCCGGTGACGACCGTCATGATGCCGAGCGGAAAGTGCGCCGTGACGCTTTGGAGATTGTGCGAGCGGGCGTCACGCACCGTAATCCAGCGGCCGGTGAGCGGGCGCGGGGTCAGGTCTTCCGAGCCGTCTTCGCCCAGGCGCGCGGGCCGGGTAACGATCGGAATGTTGCCCGCCAGATACTGCCCGGTCACCGAGGCAGGGTTGGCCATGATCTCGGCAGGCGTGCCGTCCGCGATGAGGAAGCCGCCGTTCTTACCGGCACCCGGCCCCAGGTCCAGCACGTAGTCGGCTTTGCGGATGGTGTCTTCATCGTGCTCGACGACAAGCACGGTGTTGCCGAGATCGCGCAGTCGCTCAAGCGCGGCGATGAGGCGCTGGTTGTCGCGCTGATGCAGGCCGATGGATGGCTCGTCGAGCACATAGAGCACGCCGCGCAGGCGCGAGCCAATCTGGGTGGCGAGGCGGATGCGCTGGCCTTCGCCGCCAGAGAGGGTAGCGGCGGAGCGGTCCAAACTCAGATAGCCCAGGCCGACGGCGTTCAGGAACTCGAGCCGCTCGATGATCTCGCGCTGCAGGCGGTCGGCGATGATGCGGTCGCGGCCGGTAAAGTGCATGGCGCGGGCGCCATCGAGGGCGCGGGTGAGCGAGAGTGCAGTGTAGTCGGCGATCGAGAGATTGTTGGACCCCACCTCAGACGGTGAAGCTGTCTGAGGTGGGGCACCCGAAGGTGTAGTGATCGGGATGGTCACGGCAAGCGACTCCGGGCGCAGGCGGCGGCCCAGGCAGCGCGGGCAGCTGGTCGCGGACATGTACTGCATCATGTACTCGCGGTAGCCCTCGGACTTGGTCTCTTCGAGGTTGGCGCGCAGATAGGCGAAGATGCCGTGGAAGCCGGTGCGGCCAACCTCGTTGGCGGGAGGGCCGTAGAGGAAGAGGTCCTGCTGCGCTTTGGTGAGCTCGCTGAACGGAAGCTTAAGGTCGATCTTGTACTTGTCGGCGGCTAGCTTGATCAGCTTGAGCAGGTACTGTGAGCCCGCGCCAGGACCCATGGCGCCGTCGAGCAGAGGTTTCGACCAGTCGGTGATCGTCTTGCCGGGATCGAAGTCGTAGATCGAGCCCAAGCCGTGGCACTCCGGGCAGGCGCCGTAGTTGGAGTTGAAGGAGAAGCTGCGCGGCTCGAGCTTGGGCACGTTGATGCCGCAGTCCGGGCAGGCCATGGTCGAGGAGTAGAGCGTCTCCTGCTGATCGCGGCCAGCCGGGCCTTGGATGGCGATGAGAACGAGGCCGCTGCCCATCTGCAGAGCCTTCTGCACGGAAGCTTCAAGGCGGCGCGTGTCGTACCTGGGGGCAGCATCAGCCAGCGCGGCGTTGACCGTTTCGGTGCTGGTCGGATCGGGAGGAAGCGGCTTGAGGATGATGCGGTCGACGATCGCCTCAATGGTGTGGTTCTTGCGTTTCTCCAGCCGCATGCCTTCGGTAAGCTCGGTCATCTCCCCGTCGATGCGCGCGCGGAACCCCTGCTGATCAAGCGCTTCAAGTTCTTCGCGGAACTCGCCCTTGCGTCCGCGAACGATCGGCGCGAAGACCGTGATGCGCTCTCCAGGGGCGAGTTGCACGATGCGTTCAACGATCTGTTCCGCCGACTGCCGGGTGATGGGCCGGCCGCAGTTAGGACAGTGCGGCTGGCCGACCGACGCGTAGAGCAGCCGCAGGTAGTCGTAGATCTCGGTCACCGTGCCGACGGTCGAGCGCGGGCTGCGCGAGGTGGTCTTCTGCTCGATCGAAATAGCGGGAGACAGGCCGTCGATGGCGTCTACGTCCGGGCGCTCCATCTGGTCGAGAAACTGGCGCGCGTAAGGCGAAAGCGTCTCGACGTAGCGGCGCTGGCCCTCGGCGTAGATGGTGTCGAACGCGAGCGACGACTTGCCGGAACCGGACAACCCGGTGACGACCGTCAGCGTATTGCGTGGAATCGAGACGTTGACGTTGCGCAGGTTGTGCTGGCGCGCGCCGCGGACCGTAATATGCGTGATGCCGCCGCGGCGGAGGATAGGCGCGGACGTGGGTTCAAGAGCGGTACTCATAGACAGAACACGAATGGAGGTGCAAGATTCAGACTACCTGATTTATTTCCTCGTACCTATCCGGGTACACGAGCCGGTTATTCACACCTGCCTCGTCCATGGTGCGCGACAATAGAAAAGTCTCGAAGGGGGACGCGCGTGGAAGGTGTTGGTTTGGTTTCGTCGATGATGTTGATCTGTGCGGTGGTCCTGTCGCTGGCGTCCGGTGTGCTGGCCGCGTACGGCTTGTGTGTGGGAATGTTTCGGGTCTTTCGCATGCATGCCCTGCAGGTGGCCGCCGCGCGTACTCCGCAGGCGCAGGGTACGACGCTCAAAGCGGCGCGGAACTAGCCGCCGCTTCTACTGCGGAGGCTTCTGCTGTTGCTGCATCTTCATTAACTGATCGTAAATCTCCTGCGGCGTCTTCACTCCGTTAGGAGATTGCTGCGTGGTAGTACTCGAATCCACAGCAGGGGTAGTTGGCAGTCCGGTGCCCGGCTGGGGCGCGGGCTGGACGGGATTTTGAGCCGATGCCGGAGGATGTGCAGGCTCAGCGGACTGGGGCCGCCCGAAGGTCCGCTCCGGAGGCAAGTCGTCTTCCCGGCTGGCGTACCTGGAGGCATTTGGATTCGGCGGCGTGGGGCCTCCCTGGCGCGGCGTAAGCACCAGTTCTTCGGGCCTGCGGGAGGAGTCAAAGCGCAGCATCATGTTGCTGCCCGTTCCATTCAGCAGCGAGGAAAGCACGGTCGAGGGATCCGCCGGGCCGTAGCTGCCGAACACGCGCTCTTCGGTCACTCCCCCGGTGATCTTCATGCCGGTAACGCGTCCGATCTCGCGCAGGATCTGATTGAGCGATGAGTTGTCCGCGTTTATCTGCAACCTGCCCCCGGCGTACCGCACCTCAGCCTGTCGAACGGCGTACTGAGCAGGCGGCGGGGATGGATCGGGAGGAGCAATCGCAGCCGCAGGCCGGGTGGGAGCCGCGGGCGGAAGCGTCTGTCCGTACACGCTGGCCGCTGTGCCCAGCAGCAGAAGGCCCAGCGTCCTCACGCACCCATGCGTTGAGCCGTTCAGCAGGCATCTCCGGCTTGGCTTCTCACCCATGACCATAGACGTTAGACGACCTTCGCGCCTCACGGTCAGTCTAACGCCTATGCGGTGTTGGCCTGATGTCGATACACTGGATTTGCACGGGAGCAGGGAGCAGGAATGAAGGGTTTTAGAAGGTTTATGGCCGCCGGCCTGCTGACCGCGGGTCTGGCAGTCAGCGCACGCGCAGCCGAGGTTTGCACCACACAATCGCAGATGAAGCCCGGGGAGCGCGAGTCGTTAGCCGCTGCTGCTACCGCGCTCGCACAGGCGATTCAGGCCAACGATCAAGGCGCGCTAAAAAGCAAGACCATTGCGGAGTACCAGAAGGACTTTACCGGTGTCGCCAGTGTGGTAAATGCCACGTCGCCCATGGTGCGGGACGCGCAGCTTCAAGTCGAGCAGGTCTATCTCCTCGACGCGTCCACGCTGGCCAAGGGTGCGAACGGGGCCAATCCGGATGCCAGCTTCTTCTGCACGCTCAATCAGTCGCAGGCCACGGCCGAATTCTCGATCCCGCAGCTGCCTCCGGGCCGATATGCGTTTGCCATGGTGCGCATGGAAGAAGCTGCGCCCTGGCGGCTCTCGTTCCTGATGCGGCAGGACGACGGTAAGTGGGATCTTGCGGGACTCTACCCGAAGGCACTGACGGCCGCCGGCCACGATGGCGTCTGGTATTGGAAACAGGCGCGAGCGTTTGCCGCGGAGAAAGAGTCGTGGAACTCGTGGCTGTATATGCAGCAGGCCCAGTCGCTTCTGCTGCCGGCGAACTTCGTTTCAAGCACGCATCTGGACAAGCTGCAGTCGGAGCTCACGGCCGACGCACCGCCCGCGGTGGCAAGCGGCCTAAGCTCAGACGCACCCCTGGTCGTCAAGGGAACCGATGGCGCCGAGTATCGCTTCACCGCGGTCACGGTCGATGACTCACTCGGTAAAGACAAGGTCGATGTTTCGGCGCACCTGAAGGTCGATGCCGTGGGCGATCCTGCCTCCGCGCGCAAGCGCAACGTGGACGCCATGACGGCTCTGGTCGCCGCGCATCCGGAGTTCAAGCAGGCTTTTCACGGTGTGTGGATCTTTGCCGAGGCACCCGGAGCTTCGCCCTACGCCACCGAGCTCGCCATGACGGAAATTCACTGAGATCCGCGCATCGATCCAACCCTGTCACAGTTTCACCTGCAAAAGACGACTTCGTCGCGCGCAGAGTGCGTTTCTGCTTGCCTTCGTTTCGTCGCCGGCGTTCAATCAAGGTATGGCTCTGGAAAGTAAGAGATGGACCCTCTGCAGGACGAAGCTCGCATGACTTCTGCCAAGGCTGTGAAGACCCTGAGTGAAGCCATCGAGGCACGGCGCGCCACGCCCAGCTTCGACGGCTCGCCCATACCCCCTGAAGACCTTGAACAAATCCTGCGTGCGGGCCTGCAGGCGCCCAGCGGCTACAACATGCAGCCCTGGCGCTTCGTCGTGGTGCAATCCCCGGAGCATCGCAAACGGCTGCGCGCGGCAAGCTATAACCAGGCCAAGATTGAAGAGGCCTCCGTCGTCATCATTGCCTGCGGAGACATGGACGGCTGGCGCCAGGACCTGCACACCATGCTCGAGATGGGCCTCGCCGGCGGCATGCCCGAAAGCTACGCGGCACAGGCTCAGACGAGCGTCTCAAATTACATGTCGAGCTTTACGCCGGACCAGATGAAGTTATGGCTGACCAAGCAGGTCACGCTTGCCTTCACGCACATGCTTCTCATGGCCGAAGTGCTGGGTTACGACACCGCGCCCATGGAAGGCTTCGAGCAGGAAAAAGTGCATGAAACACTGCGTCTTCCGCTCAGCTACTGGGTCGTCGCTCTGCTCTGCGTCGGTCATCTGAAAGGCTCGGACAAGTTCGACGGAGGCCGCTTCGACATGCAGCATACCGTCTTCGGTGAGGAGTACGGCAAGGCGTTGCGGCTGAAGTAGAGGTCCTCCGCAAAGACTTCGGTTGGGCAGGGAGAATGGGATTTGTCGATCGGCAAAACACTTCTTTGTGGCACCGGCGCGCTCGTCATTCTCCTCCTGCTCGCGGCTGGAACATTCTTTCTGGAGCCACTCTGGGTAGCCGACAACCTGATCCGGTACAAGCTGTGGCGAGAGCATGTCCGCAGTGAATCAATCGTGGTCGAAAGCCATTCCGTGCATTACTTCGAAGCCCTGCCTTCAACGTCTCCCGGCGCTGCGGGGGCGGGCCGCACTTTGGTTTTGGTGCATGGCCTTGGTGCGCGCGGAGAAGATTGGTCGCCTTTGATTCCATCGCTTGCGGCCGCCGGCTTCCACGTGTACGTGCCCGATCTGCTCGGCTACGGACGCTCCGCGAAGCCCGATGTCGACTACTCGATCGCGCTCGAGGAAGAGGTTGTGGCGGACTTCATGCGAGCCTTGCAGATCGAGCACGCAGACGTCGGAGGATGGTCGATGGGCGGTTGGATCGCGCTGAAGCTGGCGGCGGATCGTCCCAAACTCGTAGACCGGCTGATCGTGTTCGACTCGGCCGGAGTCTACTTTCAGCCAACCTTCGATGCCACGCTTTTTGCGCCGACGGATTCAACCGGCCTGTCCCACCTCATCGCGATGCTGACCCCACAGCCCAGGCCCCTCCCCGGATTTGCGAGCCGGGCCGCAATCAGGCATCTGCAGGAGAATGCGTGGGTGGTGAAGCGTAGCCTGGACTCGATGGAGTCGGGCCGGGACCTCATGGATTTCAAACTGGGCGAGATCCACCAGCCGACGCTCGTAGTCTGGGGCAAGCTCGACCGGCTGATTCCGCTCGCGGCTGGCGAGCAGATGCACCACAAGATCGCCGGATCCTCCATGCTGATCGTCGATGGCTGCGGCCATCTGACTCCGGGCGAGTGCTGGAGGCCGGTGCTCCACGGCATGATCGACTTCCTGACCGCGGAGCCTCCTCTGGCAGGTGTGGAGAAGACCGTGGCCGGCAGACCCGAGTAGGCTCACTCACCCGTCCACTGGTAAGCGCCAGGCTGCGGCAGGCCAAGGTGCCCGAGCACCCGATCGACAAACTGCCCGGCCATCTCCATAGTGGTCTGCGGCAGATTGTAGAGCGTCGGCATAACAGGAAAGATGGTTGCGCCGGCTTCAGCGGCAAGCGTCATGTTGCGCAGGTGGATCAGGTTGAAGGGCGTCTCGCGGACGCACAGCAGCAGCGGCCGACGCTCCTTGAGGACGACGTCCGCGGCGCGCGTAATCAGCGAAGAGGCAAGGCCATGCGCGATGCTGGCGAGCGTGCCCATGGAGCAGGGAAGTACCAGCATCGCCTCGCTGGGATAAGACCCGGAGGCAATGTTTGCGCCAATATTTTCATCGGTATGCTGCCGAATCTTGGCGCATGGCGCGCCCACAATTTTCTCGGCAAGGTTGTTGCGGCCGGAGAGCGAGAGTTCTTCCGCAAGAACGCGGAGAGCAGAGTCGGACGCGACCAGGTCGACATGCGTCACACGCTCGTCAGCCGCAAGCCGGCGCAGCGCTTCAACGGCGTAGAGCGAGCCTGACGCTCCGGTAATGGCCAGGGTAAGAACGCGAGGTTCGGGCACAGTCTCATTATCGCCTCTCGCGCCTGTCCGCGGAGGTTACCCGATGGTTGGAAACGCGAAGGCGATGATCGTCGGGCCGCTGTGCGGGTGCTGCGTCTTGTAGGTATGGTCAAGCTCTTCTTCCAGAGGGCGGAAGCTCGAGTCCATCTCGGCCGCGGCAATCTCGGACTCCGAGGCCGCGGTGAAGCAAAGCTCGCAGATCGCAAGTCCGGCGTCGGGATCAGCGTGGTCGTTGCGGATGGGCGGGCCAAAGGTCCGGCACAGGATCGGTCGGTGCGCGTAGAGATCGCAGGTCTGGGTTATGGGATCGAGGATGGGACAAGGATCGGCGTGGAACGCCTCTTCGAAGAGCTCGACCTGCTGCTCGGAATCTTCGTGCTCAAAGAAAATGCCGGTCGCTGGATCGCCGGGAAAGAAGGTATTGAGATGTTCACGGGCGTTGGCGATGCGATTGTGGAGGCGCCTGGCTTTTGCAGGGTCTTCGCGCTCCGTTTCGAGCAGCCCAACGCGCAGGCGTTCCGCATCGAGCGCAGTAATCTCGAAGACGCCATGGCAGCACGGGGAGCAGCCGGGATGGCAAAAGAGGTGAGAGCCGGCACGTTGGGCTGAGGAGGCGAGAGCTGCATCCACAATCTGGATGAGCGAACCAGCAGACAAGTTCAGGCCGATTTGAGCTGCTTTTCGCCCGGAGGATCGCCCGCCCCTTGCGAGCCAAAGCGAGACTCCAATTGCTCCATGCGCCGATCGAAGTTCATGGCACGGGATACGGAGTCCTGATGGGCATTGATCAGCGAAACGAGATTGTCCATCCTCGCCAACAGCAGTTCATGACGTAAGGTGGCAATGCGTTCGACAGCATCGAAGCGCTGATTGACATTCTTCTCCGCCGCTTCAAAGCGCTGGTTGACATTCTTCTCCGCCGCCTCAAAGCGCTGGTTGACGTTCTTGTCGGCAGCTTCAAAACGCTGGTTGACGTTGCTTTCAACGGCTTCGACTTTTTTCTCCAACGTGTCGAGGCGCACACCGATCGCTTTGAGATCGGGAGCAATCATGTCTTGAAGGAGCTTTCTGGTGTCGTCGAGAGCGCTCATATAAGGGTGCCTTGTGGTCAGTTTACAACGAGTGCGGGCGCGTCTCGGGCTGCGACGGAGGCGAGTGGAGTACCCGCGCGAAGATCGCATCGACGTTGGCTAACTGACGGCGATAGTCAAACGCCCGCGACAACTTCTCCGGTGAGAGCCGATCGGTAATCTCCGGCACCTTTGCAATCTCATCTTGAAAAACCAGCTCTTCCTTCCAACTCCGCATCGCATGCGTCTGCACCAGACGATACGCATCTTCGCGACTCATTCCGGACTCGGCGAGGTCCAGCAAAAGCTGGCCGGAAAAGATGAGTCCTCCGGTCGACTCGAGATTCTTGAGCATACGCGCCGGATACACCAAAAGCTTCTCGATCAGGGTCGCAGTCTTCTGCAGGAGGTAGTCGGCGAGCGTGGTCGTGTCAGGCAGAATCACACGCTCGGCGGAACTATGCGAGATATCGCGCTCATGCCAGAGAGCGACGTTCTCAAACGCCGTCTGGGCATTCGCCCGCACCACCCGCGCAAGCCCCGATATCTGCTCGCTGGTAATGGGGTTGCGCTTGTGCGGCATCGCGCTCGAACCCTTCTGCTTCTCGGAGAAGAACTCTTCGGCCTCGCGGACCTCGGTGCGCTGCAGATGCCGAATCTCGGTGGCGATCTTGTCCAGCGTGGAGGCAAGCACGGCCAGGGTCGCAATGTAAGCGGCATGACGATCGCGCTGAATCACCTGCGTGGCAATTGCTACAGGTCTCAGATCAAGCGCCGCGCAGATTGCCTCTTCATGCTCCGGCTTCAGGTGGCCAAACGTCCCGACCGCACCCGAAAGCTTGCCCACGCGCAGGTCTTCCGCCGCAGCGTCGAATCGCGCCAGCGAGCGCTGGACCTCGGCATACCAGAGCAGCAGCTTCAGGCCGAAGGTCGTCGGCTCCGCGTGAATGCCGTGCGTGCGGCCGATGATCGGCGTGTGCTGGAACTCAAGCGCGCGCGTCTTCAGCACGTCGGCGAGACGCAGGATGCCGGCGCGAATCAACGCCGAAGCCTCGCGGATCTGCAACGCCTGAGCCGTGTCCACCACGTCGGTCGAGGTCAAGCCATAGTGCAGCCAGCGCGAGGCGTCCGGGTCGGCGATGTGCTCAGCCACCGTAGTCGTAAACGCGATCACATCGTGCCGGACCTCGGCCTCAATCGCATCAATGCGAGCCACGGTAAAGTTGCCGCGATCGCGGATCGTGTCCGCCGCGCCCTGCGGAACCAGCCCCGCCACGGCAAGCGCCTGGCTGGCCGCAATCTCCACGCGCAGCCAGCAGCGATACTTGTTCTCGTCCGACCAGATGCGACCCATCTCCGGGCGCGTGTACCGTGCAATCATCGGCGGCTACTTCGCCACGCCGAACAACGCCGACATCTCCTCATGCAGGAAGCCGCGTCCGGGCTTATAGGGCTGAATCCACTTGCCATCCAGCACAAACTGCGGAATAGCCCGCTTGCCCACGTTCGCCATCACCTGGTCGGCCGCGCCCGGCGTCGTCTCGATGTCGATCTCCTGGTATGGAATGTTGTGCGTGGTAAGAAAGCGCTTGGCTTCGCGGCAGTCGCGGCACCAGGAGGCGGAGTAGACAAGGAGTTCCATAGGTCTAGTTTAGCGTGTTGCGGGCGTGATAGAGGTGAGCATCGCGTTCATGCTCCCGGTCCGGTAGCCCTCCGTGTCAAGCGTGACGTACGTAAAGCCGAGAGGGCGCACGGCTGCGGTAATCGCGTCCATCACCTCCATCGTGAGTGCCCGGGGCAGATCCTGCCGGGCAATCTCGACGCGCGCCAGCGTGCCATGGTGTCGAACCCGCACCTGCGGAAAGCCGAGCGCATGCAGCGCATCTTCAGCGCGCTCCACCTGCGACAACGCTTCGCTCGTCACCGCTCGCCCGTACTCGATGCGCGAGGACAGGCACGCAGAGGCAGGCTTATCCGCGATCTCAAGACCGGCCTCGCGCGCCAGTTGCCGAATCTCCGGCTTGGTCAGCTGCGCCGTCACCAGCGGTGCCACCGCATGATGCAGCGCAGCAGCCCGCTGGCCGGGGCGGAACGGAGCCTCGCCGGGAGCCTGATCGTCCAGATTCATGCCAAAGGCAAGGTGGGCGAAATTATGCTCGGCGCGATAGCGTTCCATCTGGGTAAACAGCTCGTCCTTGCAATGGAAGCAGCGCTGGCCGTCATTGCGGGCGTAGTCGGGGTTGGCGAGCTCATCGGTCTGCAAAATGTGGGTGGGGATAGAGTGAGTTGCCGTGAAGGCCAACGCCGCGGCAAGCTCAGCCCGGGGCAGGGAAGCCGAGTCGGCGATGACGGCCAGCATGCGCCCCCCCAG
>CAXTQE010000073.1:15920-17769 GCA_964246225.1 uncultured Acidobacteriaceae bacterium
CAACTGCCGCCAAAGTTCCTCATCTACCGGCACGCCCAGGCGTACATTCTCCTCCCGGATCGCCAGCGTCTGCTCCCCCGGGTACCGCACCGGCTTGGCCGCATCGACCGGTGCCGCCGCGTGCAGGTCAGCCAGCACAGCGTCCGCGGTAGCTTCGAGCGTCTCTCGATCCGACCCCAGGCGCGCCGGGTCGATCGCCACAAACACCTGCGACAGCCCGGACTCGCGCAACGGATCGCGAGGAATCTGGTGCGCCGCCTGACCGCCCGAGAGCATCGCCGCGATCAGGTCAAGTGTCATGGACAAACCCGAGCCCTTCCACAACCCGATTGGCAGCGCGCGCTCGGTCGCCGAGATCGCCGCTGCGTCGGTCGTCAACACACCTTCTGCATCAAAGCCTCCCGGAAACGGCAGCGGCTCGCCGCGTTTCGCGTACGCGCCCAACGTCCCATAGGAGTATTGCGACATCGCCATATCAACAACCACGTTCGCCCCACCGGAACGCGGCACCGCCAGCACCAGAGGATTGTTGCCGACCGTCGGCGCCACCGCTCCCCAGGCCGGAAGATTCGGCAGGGTATTGGTGAAACACACCGCGAACAGACCCGCGTCCGCCGCCAGCCAGCCATAGGTTCCACCGCGCATCCAGTGGTTCGTATTCGCCAGCGCAACAGCTCCGATCCCGTGCTCGCGGGCCAGATCCATCGCTCTTTGCATCGACGTCCAGGCGTTCAGATTGCCCGGGCCAAGATTTCCGTTCCAGCGTTCCAGCCCGCCAAAAGCGCTCACCAGGGTCGGACTCGCGGAAGGCTGAACAACCCCGAGCTTTACCGTGGCCACGAAGCGCGGAAAGCGAGCCAGTCCGTGGGTATAGACGCCGTCCCGGGTCGTTTCGGCAAACAGGCGCGCACACAGGGCGGCTCGGTCCGCGGCAAATCCGAGAGGCAGCAGCGCAGTCTCAAGCGCCTGCTGTAAATCCGTGAAGGGGACGCGCATCCCTCCATGCTACGACGTCCTCGGCCCTGCTGCGTCGGGCGTGTCGCGGGACCGATCGTCCCGGAGTCCACGGCTCGCGCTCTTCTTAGCTTTATCGCAAATTCCGGGACCGCTGGGATCGCCGCTGCTCAGCTGTGTTTGCGTGTCGGTTGCATGGCAGAATCCTGGGCGCGCTGCCAGTAGCGTGAAAAGCGCTTCAGATCGAAAGCGCGCGAGCCCGCGGCAAACGCAGGTGGGTCATACCAGACCACCGGAAACTCCTGTTCCACCGTCGAAGCCGCGGCCTGGAGGCGCGGGTCCGGTGTGCGCTGCGCGAGGATGTACTCTGCGCCGCTGGCCCGGGCCGCCGCCAGCAGTTCGGCCCCCGGATCGCCGACCCGCAAGTCGATCGACAAAGGCATCTCGCGCAAACATTCCGCCAAAAAGACCACACGCTTCAACGAGATATTGGCTTTGGTGAGCCACTCGAGATCCCAGAGGAACACGGCCGAAGCGTCCGGGTTCTCGCTCAGCATCGGGGAAGCCGGATTGAGGCTGTCGGTATGGATCCAGAGCAGGGGCTTTCCGCTGCCCGGTGCGGAGGGCTTGCTGACCGGCGCGGAGAGAAAGGCGCGTGGCGGAGCCGGAAGAGTGTCGTTGTCCGGCGAATCGTTCAGACGCGGAAAGAGGATTTGCGTCAGACTTTCGTAGTCCCGCTCGAAGGGGCAGGTGCGCGCCTCGGCGTGGGGGCAGACGCGACAGTAGGCCCCTGCCGTGTAGCGTTCCAGATTCTCCCGGTTGAAGATGTACGCCTTGGCCGAAAAGGTGGAAGCAACCCACTGCCAGGAAAGATTGTTGCTGGCCGGGTCGCCGT
>CAXTQE010000074.1:0-17631 GCA_964246225.1 uncultured Acidobacteriaceae bacterium
CCCATGCGCACTCCTCTGTCCAGACCCACCCTGCTGCAAGCTCCAAAACCCCGCCTGGGAAGCCTCTCTGACTTCTCCGACCCTCCGTCCGGCCCCGCCTAGCCTGAACATTGGCTCCGTCCTTCTCTGCGCACGCCTCCGTTCTTATTATTCCGCCTGCTCCGCAATCCCTCAAACGTGGTATCTCGCACCCCAAAAGCACTAGATCTCTAAACAGAAGACGTATTTTACCGCTTACGCTTTGGCTTGAAACTGGGATCGTTTGCAGGTCTACCCAAGCGAGGCTCTCCAATGCATGACCTTCTGATCGCCTTCTCCTTCGTCGCCATGCTCCTCATTCCCTGCTTCGCCACTGTCCAGGACGAAGACGCCTCCTAAAAGTACGCCAGGGTGAATCCGGCTTGACGGTAAACTGATGGAGTCTTTTCGCACTCGTCTGCCGTGAGCCCAGCCATCCAGTCCAACCCGAACCGAACCAGCCTCTTCAGCCTTTCTCGCGAGCACTCCGCCTTCTCCGCCACTGTCCTCCTCAGCCTCTCGTCGCTGCTCTCCGCGATCCTCGGCCTCCTGCGCGTCAAGTTCATCGCCCACGTCTTCGGCGCCGGCCACATCACCGACGCCTACAACGCGGCCTTCCAGCTGCCCGACATGATCAGTTACTTCTTGGTCGGCGGCGTCGCTTCCATCACCCTCGTCAGCATCCTGAACCGCTTCCGCGAGGCAGGCGACGAAGAGGGTGCCGACCGCGCGCTCTCGATTGTGCTCGTTGGCATGGTCGTCGTCTTGGGCGTTGCTATCCTGCTCGCTGAGTTGCTCGCGCCACTCTACACGCGTACCTTTTTCGGAGGTTTTGACCCGGAAACCAGCTCTCTTTGCACCCAACTCACCCGGCTTCTGCTTCCCGCCCAGCTTTGTTTCTTTGCCGGTGGCGTCCTCGGCTCGCGCCTTCTGGTCCGCAAAATCTTTCTTTATCAAGCCGTTACCCCGCTGGTTTACAACTCCGGCATCCTGCTCGGCGGCCTCCTACTCGCCGGTCGCATCGGCATCGACTCGCTGGCCTGGGGCGTTCTGGGAGGAGCCCTCCTCGGCTCGACCGTCCTCAATGCCATAGGCGCCTTCCGCTCCGGCCTCCGCTTTCACCCCGTCCTCAATCTCCGTCATCCAGCCTTCGTCGAGTGGGTTAAGCTGTCGCTGCCGCTCATGGTCGGCGTCTCGCTTGCCATGGCCGACAAGTGGATTCTGAGCCACTACGCTGCGTCCAATCCGGGCGGCATTACGCTGCTCAACAACGCCAAAACCCTCATCACCGCGCCTTTGACCATCGTCGGCGCCGCCGCCGGCTCCGCATCCCTGCCCTTCTTCTCCAGGCTTTTCGCGCAGAACAAGATGTACGACTTCAACGCTGCCGTCAACGGAGCCGTCTCGCGCCTCATAGCCTTCGCGCTCCTGACCTCCGCCTGGATGATGGCGCTCGCAAAGCCGATCGTGAGCTTCCTGAAGGGGGGCGTCTTCACCGAAGCCGACGCACTCGCCACCGCGCGCTATTTCACCCTGTTCGCCGTCTCGCTCGCCCTTTGGTCCGCCCAGGGCATCTACGCTCGCGCCTTCTACGCCGCGCGCAATACCCTGGTGCCGGCCATCTCCGGAACCCTGGTCACCCTGTTCTCAATCCCAATCTACAGTCTGCTGTTCCACCGCATCGGCATCGACGGCCTTGCCCTCGCCTCCGACCTCGGAATCACCGCCCACACGCTTTCGCTGGCCATCCTGCTGCACCGCCGTCGCCTGGTCAGCCTCGCCACGCTTGAGTGGGGCGAGCTCGCCCGCGCGGTTTTAGCAGCCCTCGCCGCTTATGCGGGGATCAGGCTGGGTCTGGCCTGGCTCCCCGCCGGTGCCGGACACCTTTGGAACGCTTGGCTACTGGGGGCAGGAAGTCTTCTCTGGTTGGGAATCTGTGCCGCGGTCCTGCTTGCACTCAGGTCAAAGCTCCCTCGGCAGGTGCTCAGGAGGACCGCAGCTTAACTCTTGTCATGCATTCTTCGCATCTTCAAACTCTTCATTCCAGGCGGTCTGGATTGCCTCCAGCAGCGGTTCGGTCGACTTCGCCGGATCCCCCCGAAAATCCGCCAGCTCGGTTACAAAACGATGCAGATCTGTGAAGCGAACGCTGTACGGTTCAGTCTCCGGATACTTCTCCTGAAGCTGAATTCCAATCTCTTCGGTATCGTTCCAGTCAATCTCACGCGGCATATGTTTCTCTCCAAACCCAGTCTACGGGACTGCACTTGCTTGACTCTTAGCTGACCGTGCCCTAAGCTAAGTGCTCACGACTTGTTCGGTCGCGTCCTGTCTTGTGTGTTTTCGAGCAGCTTGCGATTGGAGTCGACCGGTAGCGTAGCGGCAAATTTTCGCTCGTGCCTACCCACATTGAGATTCAGGAGCACCAAGACATGGCAGCCAAATGTGATCTTTGCGGCAAAGGTCCGCAGTTCGGTAACAACGTCTCGCACGCCAACAACAAGACCCGCCGTCGCTGGAATGTGAACCTGCGTCCCGTCAAGGCCAAGGTTGTCGGCGGCTCCAAGCGCATGAGCGTTTGCACCAGCTGCATCAAGACCGGCAAGATCGTCAAAGCCTAGCTCCACGCAGAGCAATCGAGCCCCGGCAAGGTTCGCCGGGGCCTTTCCTGCGCTGTTTAGGCCGGAACTTCCTCAATACTCTTCGGCTCCACGATCACCCGGTTGTTTCGCTGTGCCCTGTATTTGCGTGCCTCCTCATACGCCTTCAGCCGCGAACGCATGATGTTGCCTAGTGGTTGGTGCGCCGCCAACGCATGCCACGGCGTGAACGAAAGCTGCTCATCTACAAACAATTGCCGCGCGTCGGAGTACGTATTCTGCGGCAGCACAGTAATCCGAGCTACCGTCACCCATGCACTCCCCGGTTTGCCGTGCTCTTCTTCCTCCGGCCACGGCGTGTCCGCCTTCTCGATCGGAAACGACTTGTCTTTCTCCTCGAGTGCGGCATCTTCCGCCAGGGCCAGCTGCACCTTGACGTCCCAGATCGCGGTCTCATGCCGGAAGAAGTGTTTGATCAACTCTTCAAGCGCGTTGTAATCCGCCCCAAGATCGACGTGCTTGCCCGTGAGCGCCTTCAGGTTTTCCGACGCCGGCGCAAAGCCAACCTTGGCAACGTAGCTTCCGTACCGGATCGGCGCCACCGTAGAAAAGCTCTCGCCCAGAATGTGCGTGGCAGGTGCACCCAGCGACTCAAGCGCGGGAGACGGTAGATGCACAGCCTTGAGGGCGGCATTGGCCGTCTGCGCCGCCACGGAAACAACATGCTTCACGCCCTCGGGTAGCTCGAGCGTCTTGTCCAAAAGCTTCAATGTCTTCAGGAAACCCGCGGCGTCAGGAGCGGAGAAGGCGTTCGCATTCACACACACGAAGTCCTGTGTCGTGGCTCCGGCGTTTGAGGCCAGCTGCTCGCCCTCTACACTGAGCACCTTAATGGCCAGACCACGAGGGCTCGACACATTGTCCGCCAGGAGATCTCCGGGATTCGTGGACATGCGCATCACCACCGGATAGCTGGTCGGCTTCGCGAACATCCCCTGGGCAAGCTCCGGAGGCAAGCCGGGAAGAACCTCCAGCGTGCCGACCAGCGCTCCATGAGATTTGGCGTGGACAGGCCGGTATGCATGGCGGTAGCGCGCCGCCATCGTCCGCGTAATGTGCTGCATGACGCGCGAAATCTCGTCGAAGACAACGTGCTCGTCGGGCTCGGGCTTCTCCACCGACGGGGTATAAGCAAGGTAGGCAGGCATGTGGACCTTTCTCAACAGGAATGCTGTGGGACGGTGGTTGGATGCAGCCCGCGCTTCCAACCTGCTGGGAAGTCGTGAGAGGATTTCAGCATGAGCGATTTTATTCCAAAGCCAGGCAAGATCAAGATTGGCGGTCTGGGGCGTGCGGCGCAGAAACTGCAGTCGGCTCGCGAAAAGGCAGAACAAGGCAAAAGCGGCGCGAAGCAGGCTCCTGGCACCTCCGTGGCCGCTTTCAAGGCGAAGGACTCGTTTGCCAACACAAAGAAAACGACCTTCCAAAGGAAGGCCGTTTAGCAAACAAGCCGTGTGACTACTTTTTCTCGAAGGCCAGCGACGCGGAGTTCATGCAGTACCGTTCGCCGGACGGCCTCGGCCCGTCTGGAAAGACATGTCCAAGGTGCGCCCCGCAGCTCGCGCAGGTAATCTCGACCCGCCGCATGCCATAGGTGCGATCCTCGTGTGCCTCTACGGCGTTTGTGCTGATCGGGCTCCAGAAGCTGGGCCAGCCGGAGCCTGACTCGAACTTCGTGTCCGAGGCAAACAGTGGAGCTTTACACGCGCCGCAAAGATACGTGCCGGTCTCGTGATTGTTGACCAGCGCTCCGGTAAAGGCACGCTCGGTACCCTTCTCAAACATGACGTGAAACTGCTCCGGGGTCAGTTCCCGGCGCCACTCTTCAGGCGTTTTTTGGATTTTGGGGCGGGACTCAATGCTGCTTGGTTGGGACATGGTGCGCCTCCTCGGCGATCTATGGATCAGATGCGCGTGCCAGGCGTTCGGAGCAGGAGGGGCAGCTCAACTCCCGGCCGACTCCTTCGCGATCACCTCAATTTCAACCAACGCATCTTTCGGCAGCGCCGCCACCTGCACCGTCGAGCGAGCCGGAGGAACTGCCCCTTCGGGCGCAAAATATCGTGCGTAGACCTCATTCATCGCCGAGAAGTCCTTCATTTCCTTCAGAAAGACCATCGTCTTGACCACGTGAGTCAGGTCCATCCCCGCCTGGGCCAGGATGGCCTTCAGGTTCTCGAGCACCTGCGTGGTCTGCTCGCCGACCCCGCCCGGGACGAACTCGCCGGTAGCCGGATCGATAGGAATCTGGCCCGAGGTGTAAAGCGTGTCACCCACCCGGATTGCCTGCGAGTAAGGCCCAATGGCAGCCGGTGCCGCCGAGGTGGAAACAGCCGTCTTGCCCTGCGAAGTGGAGCTATTCTGCATGCGGCGATTGTAACTTGCGGCCTTGGCCGATTGAGAGCCGTCGGCCGGCTGCCTGGCAGAACTGCGAAGACCCCGTCCGCGCACCGGACACTCCAGTAGAATAAACCTCGGCGCAGCCGCGCCTGAAGGACGGAAAGCATGGCATCTGCAATGGCGAGTATCGTCGCCCTCAAGGAAACCCATGGCCTGCTTAAGGGCCGGATGGAAAAGACCGTAGACGACTTCCGCGCGAACCTGCTCTCCGCGCGCACCGGCCGCGCGAGCGTTCACATGCTCGACCAGATCAAGGTCGACTACTATGGCACCGACACGCCGGTGGCGCAGGTTGCGCAGATTACCACGCCCGAGGCTCAGCTCATCCTGGTGCAGCCCTGGGAGATCTCCCTCGTCCCGGCCATCGAAAAAGCCATCCGCACCTCCAACCAGGGCTTCAATCCTATGCACGATGGGCGCATCATTCGCGTTCCCATTCCTCCGATGAACGAAGAGCGCCGCAAAGAGGCCGTTCGCAACCTGGCCGCGGTGCTCGAAGGACATAAGACCAGCATGCGCAATGTGCGCCGCGATGGCAACGAGGCGATCAAGAAAGCAGCCAAGGACAAGCTCATCTCCGCCGATGACGAGAAACGCGCCACCGAAGAGGTCCAGCAGTTGACCGATGCCGAGATCAAGCGGCTCGACGATTTATTTAAAGCAAAAGAGAAAGAACTGATGACGGTTTGATCGCGTACTCTTGTTAGTCGCTGGTGCAACGACAACCGAGGTGTAGTTAGAAATCCGGGTTCAGGCGCCCATTTAGAGCGCCTCCAAAACCATGCTTCATTTGCCATTGCATTTCTGTCTAGGACGGTTCGACCATGGCATTCCAGACTCGCCCGCGGTTTACCTGGCGGTTGCGCACACGCAGCCTTCCTCTCGGGCGCCGGACGCTGGTCATGGGGATCCTTAATGTCACACCGGATAGCTTTTCCGAGGAACACCGCTTCCCCAATCCAGCAGCCGCGGTCGATCACGCGCTCGCCATGCTGGACTGCGGTGCCGATCTGATCGACCTGGGCGGCGAGTCCACCCGGCCCAACTCCACCCCGGTTACCCCCGAGCAGGAGCAGGAGCGCATCCTGCCCGTTCTGCAGGCGATCCTCAAGGCCCGCCACGACACAATTGTCTCGGTGGACACCTACCATGCGTCGACCGCCGAACGCGCACTCGCCCTGGGCGCGGAGATCATCAACGACGTCTCCGGCCTGCTTTGGGATCGGGAAATGGCTGCCGTGCTGGCCCGGGATCAGCCCGGAGCCGTCCTGATGCATACCCGCGGCGCACCGCGCATGTGGAACAACCTGCCGCCGCTGCCGCACGCCGACATCCTGCCGCTGCTGGTCTCCGGGCTTGCCCACACCCTGAGCGTCGCGCGGACGTCCGGCATCCCGAGGCAAAACGTGGTGCTCGACCCGGGCTTTGGCTTTGGTAAGGCCGGCGACGAAAACTTCACCCTGCTCGCCCACTTCGCGGAACTCCACCAGTTCGCGCTGCCGTTGCTGGCGGGAGTCTCCCGCAAGCGGTTCCTCACCGCGCACCTCGCGCACACCCTTCCGCAAACGCGCAAAGACGCTACAACCGCCGCCAACGTGGCCGCCATCCTCTCCGGCGCGCATCTGCTTCGCGTACACGACGTTCTTGCGGCCTGCACCGCGGCATCCGTGGCCGACGCCATCCTCGGCTCAGCAGAGCCGGACGACGAAGAAACCCATCCTTCCGGCGTACGTAAGACACCCTCCGGCCACCGCATCCTCTAGAGCGCAGACCTGACGCACGGCCCTCGACATCCCGCTCCCGGATGGCGGCTGCCGCGACGAAAGGGAGAAAGCAGGTCGTCCGGATCCGTATAGGCGCTCAGCATGCCTGGCAGCTTGCGGTTTGGAGCGAAGTAGCGAACCTTCGCTCAACGAAAGTTGCAGAGGGTGCGGGAAAGAAGCGTGTTCAATTGCTTCTCCTTCTGATACGCTGATGGCGAAGGAAAGACGAACATGCTTATCGTTCTCCTGTTGGTTCAGTTCGGGATTTTGGCTCTTCTCGCCTTTCTGGTCTTCAGGCGAGCTCCAGTGCCGGCTGCGCCGGATGCCAGGACTCTGCAGGTGCCTGACCAGCTGGCTCGGGTGGATGCCCGGGCGGAGGCGCTGGACGGCCATGTGCGGGCTGCCCTTGCGCAGGTGCGGTCCGATCTGCTGGCGGAAACGCATGCCTCCCGAGAGGCAAGCGCAGGCTCAGCGGCCGCGCTGCGAACCGAGATTACCCACACGGTTGCGGCGCTCGGAACCGCACTGAGCGCTGGCCTGGATAGTTTCCGAGCTGATAACAAAGGCTCCGCGGAGGCTCTGCGCGCCGCCGTGCAAGGGCAGCTGGACGGCCTCGCGCAACGGCTGAGCGGCTTTGTGGCGGAAAACACACGTCACCAACTGGAAGCGCAGGCGGCTCTCCACGCCAGGCTCGCCCAGCTGGGAAATGCCAGCCTGCACGACGGAGAGCGGCTGCGAAAGGCCGTGCAGGAGCGCCTCGACCACCTAAACGCCGCGAACACGGCGAAGCTTGAAGAGATGCGCGCCACCGTGGACGAAAAGCTGCATGCGACGCTGCATACGCGCCTGTCCGAAAGCTTCGGCCAGGTCACCGATCAGTTGAACAAGGTGCACACCGGGCTGGGCGAGATGTCCAAGCTTTCTGAAGGCGTCGACGATCTTTCGCGCATCTTCACCAATGTTAAGTCGCGTGGCGGATTCGCCGAGGTGCAGCTCGGCATGCTGCTCGAACAGATGCTCGCGCCCTCCCAGTTCCTGCGTAACGCGCGCATAAAGCCGAATACACAGGAGGCGGTGGAGTTTGCCGTACGCTTCCCCGGCCAGCACGGGGAAACGCTGCTGCCCATCGACGCCAAGTTCCCCCGTGAGGCCTGGGAGCGCCTTGAAAACGCCTACGCGGCAAACGATCCGGAGTTGCTCGCGGTGGCAGGCAAAGCCTTTGAGGCGGCCATTCGCACTGAAGGCAAGCGGATTTGCGAGAAGTATATTTCTCCACCACGCACCACGCCGCACGCCATCATGTTCCTTCCCACGGAAGGTCTTTACGCCGAGGTCATGCGTCGCGACGCCTTGCAGGCAGAGATTCAATCCAAGTGCCAGGTCACGATCGCCGGGCCATCCACGCTCTCGGCCATCCTCACCAGCTTCCAAATGGGCTTCCACATGCTTGCGCTGCAGGAGAAGGGAGACGAGGTCTGGAAGGTGCTGGAAGCGGCTAAGACCGAGTTCGGCAAGTTCGGCACGCTGATGGATAAAGTCGAAGGCGATGTGGGCAAAATTCAGAAGACGCTAGCGGATGTAGGGGTTCGCACCCGTGCCATCAATCGCACCCTCCGCGAGGTTGGCGATCCCACCTCGCCGGAGCTGGCCAGTGGAACGCTGCGCCTGGTTGCGAGCGGCGAAGAGAGCTGAAGCCTATTTCTTTAGGCCAAGCTTGACCGCCGCCGCATCAAGCTCCGCCTGGGTCTTGAAAAATTGCTTTGCAGCATTGCTGTGTGGGTAGTAGCGAATCACGATCTCCGGATGGTCCACCGAGTCGTCGATCCCGTTCCTGAGCGGATATCCCAGAGCCCGCACCAGCGCGAGCGATCCTTCCGCCCCGCTCTCATTGCCGGAGTCGGCCAGAATCGCGTAAACACTCTTGCCCGTGCGGCAGCTATAAACCACGGCGAAGTCTCCCATCGTTGCGCCGGCCTCCCGCGCCGCTTTGCCTTGAACCACATAGTTGACCCGAGTCGCGTCCACATAGCGGCGCGGATCTTCCATGCGTGGGTTATGCAGGTCGGCAAAGTCGGTTTGGGAGACGTAGTAGCCCGGATAGGGGTCGTTCTTGCCCTGCACCGTGGGCGGGCCGCCGGTGTATTCGGTCATGTAACCGACGATCTCGCCCGGATGCTCGCTGCCTTTAGGGGAGCGAGCGTGCTGCAAAATATCGAGCGTCGGCTTCCCTTTTGGGCCGTAGGCATTGGGAGCGCCGTCGACATCGACATCCATCTTCACCTGGATCTCAAGGACGTGCCTCCCGTCTTCGATCCCCGAGCGTGGATGCTTCAGGTTTGGGCAGGGAGCCTGCTGGCTCGCTGCACCCACCGGCTCCGCTCCCGAACTCTGCGCGACGACCGGCGTGACAGAACGAAGCAGCGCGGCTGAGATCGCAACACGGCAAAGGAATCGCACACGAAGGGGCGTCGATGCAGGCTTGTTCACAGCTCATTAGACGCATGGTGTACGTAGCGGGGCACTCGCTGAGCCAACTGGAGAACCACAATCGATTGCCGCGAGCACACTCTTCGCACATCGTCGCGAAGCTTTGATTTACACTCGGCAAGGCACTTTGTTTCCCATGCAGGCCGCGTAGCGAGCAATCCCGGTGACTGTACGGTGCCCGGAACGACACATTTCACAGGAGATACACATGGCAGCAGTAGATGAGAAGGTCAAGCAGATCATTGTCGAGCAGCTTCAGGTCGACGAAGCCGAGGTAACGCCGGGCGCCAGCTTTCAAGAGGACCTAGGGGCGGACTCGCTGGACGTGGTCGAGCTGGTCATGCAGTTTGAAGAGGCCTTCGATATTCAGATTCCCGATGAAGAAGCGGAGAAAATTAAGACGGTCAAGGACGCGGTCGACTATATCGAAAAGAATCAGAAGGGCAAATAAGCGGCAATGGAAGAGCCAAACGAGCGGCTGCGTGAGAGTCTTCCCACCGGACCACGCCTTCAGCCGGAATATCGCCGTGTGGTGGTCACGGGAATCGGTCTGATCTGTGGCGTCGGAAAAACCGTCCCTGAGGTCTGGCAGGGGCTGCTGGCCGGACGGAGCGGCATGGCCGCGATTAAGGCTTTCGACCTGACAGGGCATTCGGTTCGGTTCGCCGCCGAGGTCAAGGACTTCGATCCACTTCTGTTTGTCGAGAAGAAAGAGTCGCGCAAGATGGGCCGGTTCATCCACTTCGCGCTGGCCGCTTCCGCGGAGGCCATGGGGCACTCGGGCCTGGTGATTGACGAGGGAAACCGGGACCGCTTCGGGGTCCACATTGGGTCGGGCATCGGCGGCTTCGACGTCATTGAACGCGAGCACTCGGCCATGCTGGCCGGCGGCCCGCGCAAGATCTCTCCCTTCTTCATTCCCGGCTCTATCGTCAACCTGGCTGCCGGCCACGTCTCGATCAAGTACAACGCGCGAGGGCCAAATGAGGCCACCGCGACCGCCTGCACTTCCTCCGCGCACTCGATCGGCGATGCATTCCGGATCATCCAGCGTGGAGATGCGGACGCGATGATTGCCGGAGGCACGGAAGCGGCGATCACCCCGATGGGTGTCGGCGGCTTTGCAGCCATGAAGGCGCTTTCGACCCGCAACGAGGACCCGGAACACGCCTGCCGGCCGTGGGACAAGGATCGCGACGGTTTCGTGGTAGGCGAAGGAGCAGGCATCCTGATCCTGGAGGAACTGGGTTTCGCCCAGGCCCGCGGCGCTAAAATTCTGGCCGAAGTGCTCGGCTATGGTATGTCCGCGGATGCCTTTCACATGACCGGCATGGCGCCTGAGGGGGAAGGCTGCTACCGCGCCATGATGGCTGCGCTGAAGGTCGCAGGCATCTCTCCGGAGCAGATCGATTATGTCAACGCGCATGCCACTTCGACCCCCTTGGGCGACGCCCTCGAATCCAGGGCTATAGAAAATGTGTTCGGCGAGCGTGCGCTCAATCACACGCTTCTGGTGAGCTCGACGAAATCGATGACTGGCCACCTGCTGGGCGGCGCGGGAGGACTCGAGGCCGGCATCACCATCATGGCGATGCTCAACGGGATCGCGCCGCCGACCATGAACATCGTCGAACTCGATCCGCAGTGCCGCCTCAACTACGTGCCCAACACGCCGATCGCGGCCAAGATCGACTACGCCCTGTCGAACTCGTTCGGCTTCGGAGGAACCAACGGCTCGCTGGTCTTCCGGCGCTGGACGGAGTAGCGGCCGGCCTGCAAAGTCCACGTCAGAGGATGAGCGAATGTGCTTTTCCGCAACAGCGAATTTTATCGGCAGTGGTGTCCTGGGCACTCTGGGGATAGCCACGCTCACCCGCGTCAGGCACCGGCGCGAGCTGCTCTTTGCCGCAGTGCCCACGCTATTCGCCATCCACCAGTTGACGGAAGGCTTTGTCTGGCTCGGGCTGGACGGAGTTCTTTCCTCTAGCGTTACGCGAGGCGCCGGGGACGCCTTTATCCTGTACGCCCAGGGTCTGCTGCCCTTCCTCTTGCCGCTCAGCGTGCAGATGTTTGAGCCGAACGCGCGCGAGCGGAGACGGATGCTGCCGTTCACCGTCATCGGAGCCGGCACCGCGCTCTACATGCTTTGGGCGCTCATCGCGTTCCCTGTGCAGATCTACATCCAGGGCAACAGCATCGTTTACCTCAACGCTGGAACCAACAACGACGTCGTGGCCGGGCTGTACGTGATCGCAACGTGCGGATCGCTGTTCTTCTCGAAGATCCGGGGCATGGTGTTCTTCGGCGTGGCGAACCTTGCTATCCTCCTCGCCGTCCTGGCCGTAAAGCGGTATGCATTTACCTCGCTCTGGTGCGCCTACGCGGCCGTTGCGAGCCTGATCCTCCTGGCCTATTTCTGGAAGTCACGTTCGATTCGGCCTTTCCAATATGTAGGGCACATCTAGTTCGTTGGTAGTCCGCAACCGACGTCATACTCACAACCTTTGCAAAGGCCCCGAGCATCGTAGCCGGTGCCCAGCTGAAACTATGTCAGCATCAGGGCTGCAGCGCCCCGGCGCGTAATCTTCCTTAAGGCCAACTATCCATGCCCAACTACGAGTTGTATCGCGACGATGTGGAAACGATCGAGAAGGATGAAGCAGAGACCCACGCCAAGATCATCGAGGTGATGACGGAAGGCATGCACAAGGTGCGCGAGAAGACCGGGAAGGACGTTCGCATCTCCCATGCAAAAGCCTTCGGTGTTTTGAAGGGACAGCTCGTCATCCGGCCAAATCTTTCCAACCAGCTGGCCCAGGGATTATTTAGCAAGCCCGGCAGCTACGACGTGCTGGTCCGCCTGGCGTCGACCCCGGGTGAGATCAACGACGACTCCAAGGTGAACACCATTCGCGGAATGGCGATCAAGATTCTGGGTGTCACCGGCGCCAAGCTTACCGGGCATTCAGCCGACACACAGGACTTCGTGCTCGACACGGGCAAGGAGTTTATCGCCGGAGGACCGAAGGAGTTTCTCCAGGCCTTCAAACCGAACGCGGAGATTGCGCCCAAACTGTCCGATACGGCAAAAGGGATCGTCTCGGATGTCTCCCGCGCGACCAACGCCGCCCTGAACGCGGTAGGCCTCAACTCCGAGAAGCTGGACTTCTACGGGCATCCAAAGCGCCATCCGCTGGCGGAGGCTTACTACTCCCAGGTGCCCATGCGCTTCGGGCAGTACATCGCCAAGCTGGGCGTAGTGCCGGATAGCCCAGGTCTGTGCGCGCTGCAGGACCAGGAGTATGACGCAAAGAGCTTTGACGCCTTCCGCGAGGCCACCAACGCGTTCTTTCAGAGCCAGCCGGCTGAGTTCTCCGTGCAGGTGCAGCTCAATGCGAGCCTGGACGAAATGCCCATCGAGAACGCGCAAGCCAAATGGCCCGAGGAACTCTCGCAGTATACAGAGGTCGCCAGACTGCTGCTTCCGGTACAGCCCGGCTGGGATCAGGCCAAGGACGCAGCCTTTGAGAACCTGTCCTTTTCTCCAGCTCACTCGCTCGCCGCGCATCGACCTCTTGGTGGCATCAACCGCGCGCGCCTGGTTGTCTATGGAGCGCTCTCCGGTCTGCGCCACCGTGAGAATCACGTTGCGGAGGCGGAGCCGGCATCCGTGGAAGCGATCTCCTAGGAAGCGTCTCCGGCAAGGTACGGCATCAGCTAAAACAAGCCGCATATGTTCGTCCGGCTATCTCAACCCAGGATCCCAGTATGTTCGTTTCTCGCTTTTCCTCTACCGCGTACTTTGTTGCAGCATCCCTTGCCGTTGGTTCCGGAGTCGCCGGGGCCCATGCGCAAAGGACGACCACGCCCCCAATCCCGCTCACCCCAGCCCAGTTGGTCGCGCAGATGACTCCCCAGATGGCCCAGGTCGTTGCCCTTTTCAACATGATCAAGGGCACGTCCATTCTCAACCTGACTCCGGCGGACGCCCGTCAGCAGTTTTCGCTGGAGGATGCCGGTAAAATCCTGGAGCGGGAAAGCGGCACCGCCGAGCAACCGCAAGTGTTGGGCAGTGTGCGGGATGGCCTGACCATCCCGGGCTCCGACGGCAATCAGATTCCCATCCGTATCTATACGCCCGTGGGCACCGGACCTTTCCCGGTGGCGGTGTACTACCACGGCGGCGGATTTGTCATCGCGACTATCGACACCTATGACGCCAGTGCGCGCGCGCTGGCCGCGGCTACTCCCGCGATCATCGTCTCGGTTGAGTACCGCAAAGCTCCCGAGGCGCCCTTTCCCGCAGCGTACGACGATGCCCTCTCCTCCTACCAGTGGGTCGTCAACAATATCGCTCAGTACAACGGCATCCCTGGCAAGGTCGCTGTTGTGGGCGAAAGCGCAGGCGGAAATCTCGCGACGGAGGTGGCCATCGCCGCCCACGCTCAAGGCTTTCAAGCCCCCACCGCGCAGGTGCTGGTCTACCCAATTACCAGCAGCAGTCTAACCCAGATCTCGGATCTTCTTTTTTCCGACTCTTCCCTGCCGCTGAACACTCCGGAACTTCCCTACTTCTCGAATAACTACCTAAACAACAGCGGAGTAAGCCCGAACGATCCTCGCGTAGCTCCCATCAACGCGAACCTGCAGGGACTTGCTCCGGCAACCATCATCTCTGCGCAGCTTGACCCGCTTGAAAGTGACGGCGCCAACTACTACGGAGCTCTGCTCGCAGCCAATAACCAGGCGACGTACCGCTTGTACAACGGTGTGACCCATGAGTTCTTCGGGCTTGGTGCGTACATTCCCACTGCGCTGGCTGCGGAGCAGTTTGCCGCGGCGCAGCTTGCTACTTCCTTCCAGTAAGCACCTGCAGAAAAGCGGGGCAGCCGATCTGGCTGTCCCGCTTTCCATTCAAACGCCTTGCGCTAAGCTTCTTTTACGCCGTCCACAAAGGCCTTGAGCTTGCGGCTGCGACTGGGATGACGTAGCTTGCGCAGTGCCTTGGCTTCAATCTGCCGGATGCGCTCGCGTGTCACCTGGAAGCTTTGGCCGACCTCTTCGAGCGTGTGCTCCGAGCCATCTTCAAGCCCGAAGCGCATCTTGATGACTCGCTCTTCCCGCGGCGTCAACGTACGCAGCACCTGCGACGTGTACTCCTTCAGGTTGACCGAGATAACCGCGTCCGCCGGTGAAACCGCCATCCGGTCTTCGATGAAGTCTCCAAGGTGCGAGTCCTCTTCTTCGCCGATTGGTGTCTCGAGCGAGATAGGCTCCTGCGCGATCTTGAGCACCTTGCGCACCTTCGCGACCGGAATGTCCATGCGCCGGGCAATCTCTTCCGACGATGCCTCGCGACCAAGCTCCTGAACCAGCTGACGGCTGGTGCGGATGAGCTTGTTGATGGTCTCGATCATGTGCACCGGGATGCGAATCGTGCGAGCCTGGTCGGCGATCGCGCGGGTGATGGCCTGACGAATCCACCACGTCGCGTAGGTCGAGAACTTATAGCCGCGCCGGTACTCGAACTTGTCGACGGCCTTCATCAGGCCGATGTTGCCCTCCTGGATCAGGTCGAGGAACTGCAATCCGCGGTTGGTGTACTTCTTGGCGATCGAGACGACCAGGCGCAGGTTGGCTTCGATCAGTTCGCGCTTGGCCTTTTCAGCGTCCATGTCGCCCTGGATCATCTCGCGCTGCGTGCGCTTCAGGTCGGCGATGGTAATCCCGGCGTCCTGTTCCACGCGGTCAAGATCCAGACGGCAGTTCTTCTGCTGGCGCTTGTACTCCTTGCGCAGCTCTTCAGACTTCGAGGCTTCGAACTTGCTCTCGAGCGACTTGATCTGGCGCTCAAGGGTACGCATGGCGTCGACGGTCTTGTTGACCTTGTCGAGCAGCCGCTTCTTCTCGCCGTTGGTGTACTTCAGCTCGCGGACCACGCGGTTGACGAACACATGCTCGCGGCCGATGAGCCAGCGAAGCTTGCGCTGTTCGCGCAGCTTGCTCCGGGCATCCTTGCCATCGAGCTGACCGCACTTCTCGTCGAATCCGGCGATCTTCTTCTGGTGCTTCAGGATCACGTCGATGCGGCCGACAGTCTGGCGCACGCGCGACTGCAGGATCTCCTCGGTGAGTTCTTCTTCGTCGAAGGTGACCACTTCCTTGATGTTGCGCACGCCGCGGCGCAGGTCTTCGCCCAGCCCAACGATCTCGCGAATGACGATCGGGGAACGGGAGATGGCCTTCATGACGCGGAGTTGCCCGCGCTCGATCCGCTTGGCGATCTCGACTTCGCCCTCGCGCGTGAGCAGCGGAACCGTGCCCATCTCGCGCAGATACATGCGGACGGGATCGTTGGTCTTTTCGAGCGTGCCCGGCGACAGGTCAAGCTCAACGTCGTCGCCTTCTTCGCCTGCCTCGGGCTCGTACTTATCCCGGCTACGGCCTTCGCGCTCTTCCCCGCCGAGCTCGATGCCCTGCGTGTTGATCGTCGTGAGCAGGTCATCAAGGTCGTCCGGGGTGGTAATGTCACCCGGGAGAAGGTCGTTTACCTCGCCATAGGTGAGGTACCCTTTCTCCTTGCCTGTCTCGATCAACTTATCAATATCGTCTTCGTATTTATCTAGTTCTTCGGCCACGTGAGTGCGCGCTCCTGCGAATGATTCTGGGTTGTGGGATGCCACCCATGCGGCAAGGTGCAGTATCCGCCGTGAATTCCGGACGCACCCTCTCCCTGAGCTGTATCTTTGTTTGCGGGAACCTTTTGCGGTAATGACCGCGTCCGCCAGCCGTAGGACATTCAGCCTCTCGGCAATGTCGGGCGTTCGAAGGTACACGTTCCCAGCGAAACATAGAATACCACATCCTTTAGACGCGGATGCAACCGGAAGGACTCAGATACGTTCTTAAGAGCCTGAACCGTAATGACTCCTCTGCTTCGATATCGTCGGCTGATCCACAGCATCGACCACCATGGTCTGCGCGGAGCCATACGGCAGGCTCTGCGCCTGGCTCCGCGCTCTGTTAATGCTGGTGTGGTGCGCCAAGAATTCGGCCCACACCCATTTGACCGTGACCACCAGGTGGAGACCAGCGGGCTGGTGCGCGGGGAGGATATCGATCCCGGGTCGCTCTCTGGTCTGTACATCACGGGCTACTACGGGATTTCGCCCTCGACCCTGCGGCAGGCTCTGGAACTGCTGCCGGAGCCAGTCGACGCGTATACGTTTGTCGACCTGGGCTGCGGCAAAGGGCGTGCGCTGCTGGTGGCGGCGGAACTCGAGTTCCAACGGCTGATTGGGGTGGAGATCTCCCCCGAACTGGCCCGGACGGCGCAGAAGAACACCGCCCGGGAGCCACGGATCCATGTGGAACAGGGGGACGCAACCACCTTTGTGTTCCCGCAGGAACCGCTCGTCATCTTCCTGTATCACCCGTTTCTGCCGCCTGTGCTCAAAAAGGTTTTGCGGAACCTGCAACGGGAGCGCGCCGGCTCGGCTCATCCCACCTTTCTGCTCTACGCCAACCCCGCCTACCAAAGGGTGATCGCAAAGTTTCCGTTTCTCCGGCTGGTCTGGCATCGCCGGCTGGCGCTGTCGCTGGAAGATGCTGCGGTCGATCTGCACGGCATCGTAGACGAACCCTACGCGCTTTACCGAACCTGAAAGTAATCCCTTGCGAGCTTGGCGACGGTCTCCGTTCAGTCCAGCCCTCTTACCGATTCACCAAAATCGTCTTCCCCCCCGCGCTCGCCACATCTCTTACCACGCCGAAGGGCTGCAGATCCGTCCTGCGGCTCGCTGGAACATACGTCATCAGGAAAACTCGCCGCGACCCTCCCCAAAGCTCTCGCAGTGAAGCCTCGTTTTCGAAGACGTGCGGGGCATCCGGCCAAAAACTTCCAAACCACGGTCCGTTCACCCGTCCATTCACCAGGTGCACGGGCTGTCGCGTGTAGAACAGGAGCGTTGAGCCTGAAGTCAGTTCCCCGTCGAGCACAATCAGGTCCCCCGGCTCGGGTCTCTTTCGCTGCTCCGCTAGAACCGCCTCTGCCAGCCCCTTCGATCCCAGGATTGGGTTGAACCGCACCAGCCCCTCATGTGCCGCCAGCAGAACCACGATCATTCCGCCCGCCAAGGTCAGATTCGCCGCATACGTCCTCCCTCGCCGCCGCAGCACAAAGCTCACCACTCCCAGCAGCACCATTCCCACAGCAACGACCACCAACGGTCCTCGGAACAGCCCCATCGCCGCCCCGGTCAGGTCGAAGATGTGCCCCAGCGACAGGTTGTAGAGCTCCGGAT
>CAXTQE010000075.1:0-17602 GCA_964246225.1 uncultured Acidobacteriaceae bacterium
AGCTGGCGGTGATCTGGAGAGAGGAGAGATTGACGTGCAGGGCTTTGAGGGCGGCAGGAGCGTTTTCGGCGAACCAGACGTGGCGAGCGCCGCGGCTGAGGGCTTCGATGCCGACGGCTCCGGTGCCGGCGTAGAGGTCGGCGAAGGCGGAGTTTGGCAGACGCGGAGCGAGGATGTTGAACAGGGTCTCGCGCAGGCGGTCGCTGGTGGGGCGGGTGGCGGTTCCGGGCGGAGCTGTAAGGAGGCGGGAACGGTAACTTCCGGCGATGACGCGCATGGGCACTATCGTATCTGCCGGAAGGAAAGGCGGAGGCGCATACAATCGTAGATATGACGGGGTGGTCGTTCCGGTTGGGCAGGATCTTCGGCGTAGAGGTGCGGCTGCACTCGTTTTTCATCTTCATGCTGATCCTGTCGATGAGCTGGGCGGCGTACCTGGAGCAAACGCTGGTACGCGGGGCGGGACTGTGGCTGTTGCTGCTTTTGGCGGTGGCTATACGTGAGGTGGCACGAAGCGTGGTGGCGGCTTGGTACGGGCTTGATTTGAAGAGCCTGCTGCTGCTGCCGACCGGAGGTTTGCCGACCTATGCCTCCGCGGAGGCGACGGAGCGCTCGACCGACGCGAAGATACAGAAGGGTTTGGCGATGGCGGGTCCCCTTGCCAACTTTGGGTTTGGGCTGACGCTGGCGGGGCTGATCCTAACCATTGCACCGGAGGTCCGGGTGTGGGAGGTGCCTTGGGTGACGCCGCTCCACTTATTGCGGACGGCGGTATGGGCGAATCTGCTGTTAGGCACGCTGAATCTCTTGCCGGCGTGGCCGCTTGACGGAGGGCGGGTGATGCAGTCGGAACTGCTGCGGGCACCGGCGGGTTCGGCGGCCGCAATAAGCGGCATGCAAAGGTATGCGCGGTTGAATCCAATGATCGCCTTCGGCCTGATGGCGGGCGGCCTGGTGACCCTGAACTGGTGGCTGATCATGGCGGGGATCGGGCTTTTGCTGGGAGCGCAGATAGAGCGCCAGGGACTTTCGGGGCCGACAGCTTCAGGCGGGGTACAGGTGCGGGATGTGATGCTGACGGATTACTCGATTTTGTCTGCTTCGGCGACGCTTGAGGATGCGGTGGTGCAGGCGCGGCACAGCCTGCAGGATGTGTTCCCGGTGGTGCGGGGCAGGAACATGGTGGGTGCGGTGTCCCGGCAGGCCGTTTTGGAGGCGCTCGAGGTGACGGGCAACGGCTATGTCCAGGGCGTGATGACGCGCAGCTTCCAGACGGCGGGACCGGCCGACCCGCTGATCGCCACGCTGAGCCGGGTGACAGGAGAGAGCGGAGCTTCGTCTCAACTGGTTCCGGTGATAGAGGGTGAGCGCATGGTGGGAATCCTGACTCCCCAGAACCTGCAGCGTTCGATGGCGCTGTGGACGCGGCGGCAGCAGTCTGCCAGACAACGGGTCGAGGGCGACGAGAAGAGTTGATGGCGCGCGCAGGCAGGGGAGTCTCGCTGAAAGGTGTGCGTGCCGGCCTGGTGTTGGTTGCGTTGCTGCTGGTGGCGGCGGTCGGCGGCTTTCTGGGGTACGCCCGCTACAAGCTGAAGCATCTGGATCTTGGCTTCGCCGGTCTGGCTGGTAGGCTGGGCGCAACGATTACGCAGGAGAGCGACAACTTCACGTTTTCGCAAAGTGTGGGTGGGCGCAAGGTGTTTACGGTGCATGCGGCCAAGCAGATCGATCATGGCAATGGGATGTATACGCTGCACGATGTGAACATCCTGCTGTACGGCCGGGATGCCGAACATGCGGACCACATTCGTGGGAGCCAGTTTGAATACGACCAGAAGAACAGCCTTTTGCGCGCTGTCGGGGAGGTGTACATCGATCTAAGCGCCCCGGCTCGCGAACAGCCGGCGGCCGCTGCGAAGACGCGCGACAGTACGCAGCCCGGGCAGGACGAAGCCCGCGCGATCCATATTAAGACGAGTGGGCTGCTCTTCCGGCAAAAGGAACGCTCGGCGACGACGGAGGAGCAGGTGAACTTCCAGGTAGGCGGCATGACCGGGACCGCGCTGGGTGCGTCGTACGATTCCAGCTCGGGAGTGGTGATTTTACGTTCCCTGGTCAGGGTGACCGGCTTGCGGGGCAGGAGCACGACGGCTGGGGTCGAGCCGCGTCCCACGACGCTGACCGCCGCGCACGCAGAGATGGACCGCGTGGGCAATGTGGTGAAGCTGGAGGATGCAAAGCTGGTGACGGAGACTGACACGGGAGCGGATACGGCTTCAGCCGAACATGCGCTGGTCCATGTGGCCGCAGACGGAACACCGCGGCAGGTGGATGCCGAAAGCCGCGTGCTGCTGCTGGCAGACCGCCGCAGCGGAGGACAGGAAAGCACGAGGGCGGACCGGATGCGGCTCGACCTGAACGAGGAGGGGCAGCCCCGGTTTGAGCACCTGCTGGGGAACGTTCACTTTACGGCGACGGACGCGCGACGGCTGCAGGAAGGACACGCAGCTGAGGCTCAGGTGGCCTTTGACCCGGCAGGCCGGCCCGTACATGCGGACATGACCGGCGACGTCGAAATGAAGGAGCGTGAGAGTGGCAGTGAGCGGCAGTTAAACGCGGCCAGAGTGGAGCTGGCGCTGGCGGGTGGAGGCAAAGAACCCGTGCTGCTGACCGGGGCGGTGGCTTCAGGTAAGGACGGAGCGGTGCTGCGGACCGTGGACCGGCGACCAGACGAGTCAAGCACGGCAAGTCTTTTGCGGGGAGATACGTTGACGGCACGCTTTAGCCAAGATGCTCCCTCGGCGAAGCAGCCGGGCACGCACCTGACGGGGCTCGAGGGTCGGGGAAAGACCTATCTGGAGCAAGTCTCAAAGAGCGCCAGGGGAGCGGAGACCGGCAGGCAGACGAGCACGGGCGAGACGCTGGACGCGGAGTTCAGTGCGGGTGCAACGGGCAAGGTGGCGTTGACCAGGGCTGTGCAGCGCGGCTCGGTAAGCGTGACGCGGGAGCTGCCAGGAAAGGCGATTGCGGCCGGACCTGGAACAAAGCCGGCGGCTGCGCAGGTACAGCATGCCAGGGGCGATGTGGCCACCTACGATGCCGACGCGGACCGGCTGGTGCTGAGTGGCGCGGTCCAGGTGCAGGATGCCGAAAGCGCGCTGTTTGCGGACCGCGTTCAGATGGACCATTCGACGGGAGACTCGTCTGCGGACGGCTCGGTGCGCGTGAGCTACCTGCAAGCGGGAAGCTCTGCAGAACCGCTGCATGTGTCGGCGGCGCGCGCCGTATCGCATGAGGCTACGGGAGTGAGCGAATTCTTTGGTGGTCCGTCGCCGGGCAGCAAGGCGAAGATGTGGCAGGGCGGATCGCAGGTAGAGGCGCCCCTGCTGGAGTTTCACCAGACGGAGCGGACGTTGGTGGCGCGCGACGAGCATGGGGCAGAAGGCGCGGTCCACACGGTGCTGGTGGATGCGGGCGGCGGCGAACCGAAGCCGACGGGTCGGATGCCGGGTCCGCCGGTGCGCGTGGTGAGCCGGGAGATGACCTATGACGATGCGACGCGGCAGGTTCACTTTGCGGGAGATGTGCGCGTGCAGGACAAGGATGGGACGATGCGCTCGGAGGAGGCGACGGTATATCTGTTGCCGGCGGCAGCAGGGGGTACGCCTGCAAAGAGCTCTGCGAGTGCCACTCCGATGTCTTTGGGCGGGCGTGTGGATCACATTTTGGGAACCGGCGCGGTCGAGTTAGACCAGCCGGGACGCAAGGCTACGGGCGAGCGGCTGGTCTACACGGCGGTGGACCAGACCTTCGTGCTGACGGGGACGGCGAACGACCCTCCGAAGATGGTGGATCAGCTGCAGGGCAGTGTGACTGGAGCTTCGCTGCAGTTTACGAGCGGAAAGGATCGTGTGGTGGTCTCGGGCAAAGCGGATGGAACGGAGAGCAGGCGGGTGCACTCGGAGGCGAAGATGAAGGGGAGTTCTGCCAATGGACATTAAGGTTGAGATCCGGCGATCCTGAGAGCATAAGTACTGCAGAATACATGACTAAGGCGGGAAAGGGGGTACTCGCCGGTGGTACGCTTTCGCCATGAGTACTGAGGAAAGAGATTACTCGAACGGTCGCTGTTGTGTGTTCCAGCCTTTCGATCGGCGGGGGGCTTCGATAGGCGTTTGACGAACACTCGCACGTGCAATTGAAGCGGCGAAGATGGAACCCTACAGTGTCGATCGTGACAATGGATCGAGCATTCCGATTGACACGCTCCACTCAGAGATCAAATCAGCCGCAGTGTGTTTGGCAGATATATCGACAAGGAACCCGAATGTTATGTACGAGTTGGGTATGCCATCGCCGCGGAACGTGACGTCGTCATCATCTGTGCTCCAGCACTCCCGCCTACGCCTGAGAAGTACCCGTTCGACATCCAGCATCGAGGGATTATTTCCTGCGAGGTAGGATCGTCGAGCGACTTTACAACATTGGGACATTTCCCCCCGCTTCCAAGATCGCAAGACGAGGTGGGATTGGTAAGGTTTGGAGGTCCACCCAATCCTCGCCAGCCTTTATCGTATCTATTCGTAGTCAGCGATACTACATAAATGCTTGTGGACCTGCGCGAAAATACGTTCCCGAGTGCCTGCTCCGCCGGCCGCGCCTTCGTCGGATGACCGCCCTATGCAAAAGCGGACTGCGCGCAAACAAGGAAGCCGAGTGAGCTACAGCCGCGGGTCTACTCATCTGCACAGTACAAGACTTGACCGGTACGACTTTCTCCACAGCTTTGATACATAGATTTCTTTCTTGAGGTGTCTTTCTACTGGCCGAGAACGACAAGCCCGTTTGTGGCAACCTTGATCGCCGGCGGCCCGAGAAGAACAATGAACAGACTGGGGAAAATGCAGAAGACAAGTGGAAAGATAATCTTTACGGTGGTTTTTGCAGCCAGTTCCTCGGCACGCTGGCGCCGCTTCTGGCGGATGCCGTCGCCAAAATCGCTTAAAGCGCGGGCAATGGGAGTACCGAAGCGCTCCGTCTGCCCGAGCATATTGACGAAGCCGTCTACCTCCTGCAACTGACAACGGTCAGCCATCGACTGCCAGGCTTCGAGCCTTTGTTTGCCGGCGCGCTGCTCTCGATTGATTCGGAAGAACTCCTGCTGAAGCGAGGGATGACGTTTGCCGATCTCCTGAGCAACGCGCAACATAGCCTGATCGAGACCAAGTCCTGCATCGACGCAGATCACGAGTAGGTCAACTGCATCGGGGATGCCGCTCCGGATCTCTTGTCGGCGCAGTCGTACCTTATGGCCGAGAAATAGACTTGGCGCGGTGTAGCAGAGGCTGGGGAGCGCCAGCATCAAGGGCACGCGGTTCCAGGAGATGAACGAAGCGGCGACCAGCATGAGCAACGCTCCTACCGAGCGGCTGACCAGGTAAAGATCATGCTGCGAACGCGAAAGAATTCCTGCCTGTTCAAAACGCTCCTGCAGCTTCAGTCCTACGGACATGCCGAGGTGCTCGCGGAGCCAGGCGGTAAACGCAAACAGCCGCTTCGAAATCGCCATCGCCGAGCGTAGGCGAAGTGTGTCACGCGAATGGACGTTGAGAATCTTTGCCAGACGCTGTGAGGTGGTTGCTGCCCTTACCTTGGACAGGTAAACAGCGACAAGACCGAAGGCGCAGAAGCAAGTCAGCGTCATAAGCACATGAAAGAGCAGGTTCATGGATTTCCTTTTGTTTCTTTGCAGCTACACCTTGATATCCACGATGCGACCGATAATGTAACCACCAAGAAGGATGGTGACGCCGCTCGCGATGAGCAGCTTCTGGCCGATCGGGGTATGAAAGAGCGGATCCGAGTAACCGGGAGAGATACAGTTCAACAGAACGAGCATACCGACCGGCATGAGGCTGAGGATCCAGCCTGTGAGCCTCCCCTGTGCTGTGTGCGTCCTGATCTCACCCTGAATCCGAATGCGCTCGCGGATGAGACGTGTTGTTCTATCGAGGATCTCGGTGAGATCGCCTCCTGTCTCCTTCTGCACCAGCATGGCGGTGAGGAAGAAGTGCAAATCATCGGAAGGGACGCGTTCGCCGACGGAGAGAATTGCTTCGCGAAAAGGGACTCCATACTTTTGCTGCTGAAAGCACAGTGCAAATTCTCCGCCTAACGGCTCAGGGGACTGCACTGCGATGACCTCGATGGACGAAGAAAGAGAATGGCCTGCACGAAGGGCGCGCGCCATCAGGTCCATGGCGTCGGGCAGCACCTCATTGAATTTCTTAACTCGCCTGCTGCGCAGGAAGATGAGTAAAAGAGACGGCACAAACATTCCGGCAGCGCCAACAGGTCCAGCGATGATGAGCATTCCTGTGAATCGTTGCACAGCAAGGGCGAGGCTCGTCGCGCTTACGAGGCTTGCTAATACGACGTGGCTCACGGTTGTATTGAACCCGGAGTGGATGATCAACAGCTCCAGCTTCCCGCCCAATTTGTAGCTTCGCACGAAGGAAGTGATACCGTCGTTTAGCTTTGTGTTCACCCTTGCCGCGATCTCGAGAGGCTTCTCCTGCCTCCTTGATTTTTTCCTGACAATCTCATTGAGCCGCGCACGTGCGATGCTCTGCGACGAGGATTTGCCAGTGGAAAACAGCACCAGAGCCACGGTCCCGACCATCGACAATGCGAAGACAAGCGCCAGGATCATCGCTGGTTAGACCTCTACCGATTCTGTTAGGAAGTCAAGACTGAGCGGAACGCCGGCTGCTTTAAGCTTTTCAGCAAATTTGGGCACGATACCTGTGGCGTAGAATCTGCCCTTGACCTTCCCGTTCGCGCCAATACCCTGCTTTTCGAAGACGAATACATCCTGCATGCTGACGACGTCCCCGCTGATCCCAGTGATTTCACTGATGTGAGTGATGCGACGGCTTCCATCGCTCATGCGCGAAGCCTGAAGGATGAGGTGGATGGCTGACCCGATTTGTGCGCGAATGGCTTTTTCGGGAAGTGCGACTGAGCCCATCATGCACATGGTCTCGAGCCGCGCGATGCCGTCTCGGGGACTGTTCGCGTGGATGGTCGTAATCGAGCCGTCATGTCCGGTGTTCATCGCCTGCAGCATGTCCAGCGCTTCTTCGCCTCGAATCTCGCCCAGGATGATGCGATCGGGGCGCATACGCAGGGCATTAATGACGAGCTCACGCTGCCGGACGGCTCCCCTTCCTTCTACATTGGGAGGCCGGGTTTCCAGACGAGCTACGTGTTTTTGCTTGATCTGGAGTTCGGCGGAATCTTCGATTGTGACGATACGCTCGTCGTGCGAGATGAATCCTGAAAGAACGTTCAAGAGCGTTGTCTTTCCCGCACCTGTCCCCCCGACGACAACGATGTTCAAGCGGGCTTTCATTGCCGCTTTCAGTAGCTCAAGCATCTGTGCCGTCAAGGCGCCATTGCGCAGCAGGTCGTCGGCACCAAGCGGCGTGCTGCCAAAGCGCCGGATAGACATCAGCGGACCATCCACGGCAAGCGGCGGGATGACAATGTTCACACGCGAGCCGTCAAGCAGTCGCGCATCGACCATGGGGGACGACTCGTCGATACGCCGGCCAACGGCCGACACAATCTTATCGATGATGTGCATCAGGTGCGCTGCGTCGCGGAAGACTACCCCGGTTTCGTGGAGCTTACCACGGCGTTCGATGTACACGAGATTGTGCGTGTTGACCAGAATGTCGCTTATCGAGGAGTCGCTCAGCAGCGGCTCGAGCGGGCCAAGCCCAAAGACCTCGTCCATGACCTCCTTCGCCAAGAGGTCACGGTCAGCTGCGGTAAGCGGGATGTTTTGCTCCGCCACGAGGTGGGAGATGGTCAGCATGAGACGTTGACGGCCGGCTGCCTCGCCCTCGATAGAAGAAAGCTGCTCCAGATCAACTCGCTTGATCAGTTCCTGGTGCACTGCGATCTTCAATTGGTTCTTCTGAGCATCTGTCAACGCAAGACTTCCCCGTACCTCCGTTGGCACACTGGGCCGCGATGGGGGCGTCATGTAGAGGGCGATGTCCTGCATCGCGAGTGCGGACGGCTCGTTTGTTTCTTCTGAAGAGAACGGTTGTGGCATCGTTTAGAACCCGAAGAAGAATCTCTTTCTGCTTTTTACAGCGGTCATCTTGGCGCCGTCATCCTCGGCACACAGGCGATCGGCCCAGCGGCTGAAGACTGCAGAGAACGGCGACTTTTGTTGAGGTCCAATGGGCTCGCCTTCGTTCAATGCCCTGACCAGGCTGGCATAGTTATTCGGCACCGAGGCGGTGATGGGCAATTTGATTTGGGTCTGGATCTCCTTGGCGCCGACAGCGTCCGCCGAGGTGGCACGATTGATGACGATCTTGAGCTTCTCCGCAAAGCCTGCAAACGAGTTAAGGTGTTCCACGCGCCGTGCCAGATCACGAATTGCGGCGATATCAGGGCAGCAGACCAGCGTAACTTCATCACTGGCTGAAGTGACGGCAGCAAAGGTTTCAGCATACTCAAGCGAACTATCGACCAGAACGAAGTCGTAACGTGTGCGCAAATATCGCATCACGCGGCCAATCGCTTCGGCTGATCCTGACGCAAGATGCGCGCAGGCATCCGGCGAGGGGATGACTTCAACGCCGCTGGTGTGTTGGGTAACGAAGCCTTCGAGCAGTTCGGGGTCGAGGCGGTCAGCGTTGCGCAGTAGCTCATCGAAGTAATACGAGCTCTCCCTTAGGCCGAGGTGCAGCGCGACGTGACCCAGTTCGTGCTTGTCATCGATGATCAGGACTCGCCTTCCACGACTAACCAGGTGAATGGCGAGGTGAACGGCCATGGTCGTGGTCCCCACACCTCCTTTTACGCCGTAGAACGACAGCACCTTGCCGCTGCCCCGAGCTGGTGTCAAGGTATGTTGGACGCTCTGCTGAAAGCGTTTCAGCACCGCGGTGAGATCGATTGGCTGAAGCGGGCGGCGAAGCACATCGCTGCATCCGGCGCGCATCACCCGCAGTAGGAACTCAGGATCTGCCTGGGCTGCGACGGCGACGAGCTTCAGATGATGGCCGAACGTTTGTTGCAATCGCTCCATCGTCTCGCACGCGAGCTTCGCGTCCCGATCGCAGTCGATCAGCGCGACACAGCTACCGGCGTTGCGGATGCTTTCAGGAAATAGCGGCCGCCGTTCCGCCGTGATGTACTCTGCGAATTGACCGACGAACTCTGCCCCTGGAAGGCCTGTTGTGGCCTCAAGCACCGCTGCTGCAACATCCTCGGAGGCGCATACACTGAAGACGGCCTGCACAATCTGCTCGGCCTTTGTGGTCGCGATGGCAATCTTTTTCGCTGTTGCCACGTTGGTCGTCATTCGTGTGCCTTCTCCATAGCTTTTGAGGGACCGAAAGCTTTGTCGAAATCCTCGATGTTGAGGTGCGGCAGAGGCTCAGCCGGAACTTCAATCGGCTTAGTCTCGTTGAGCGGGTCGACGATGGAGACGGTGACGACAATGACCAGCTCGACCGTCGAGTGATTGAGGTTTTTGGATTTGAAGATTTCGCCCAGAATGGGAACGTTCGCGATACCAGGGGTCTTTGAAAGATTGTCGCTGGCACGGCGATCCAGCAGGCCCGAGATGGCGTAGCTCTCACCATCCTTCAACTCGACTTCCGTTTCAGTACGGCGAGTGGAAAGAGCGGGGATGGTGAAGCCGGAGATCGTGACAGCGTTGGTGTAATCGAGTGTGCTTACCTCAGGCATGACCTTGAGGTGGATCGATCCATCGCTGTTGACGGTCGGCGTGAAGTCGACCTTGACGCCGTAAGGCCTGAACTGGATGGAGATTGCAACGCTTGTGCCTGCGCCGCCACCTTGTGCAACGGGAAAAGGGAACTCGCCACCAGAGAGGAAACGGGCGGGGATGCCGCTCATGGTAGTCAGGGTCGGCTCTGCAAGGACCTGCAGAATGTTACGCGTTTCAAGGTCCTGCAGGTTGACTCCGACGCCCTTGGTCACATTGCCGAAGAAGAAGTTGAAGGGATTGCTAATGGTAAGGAGAGCTAAGCCGGAGGCAATCGAGGAAGTTTGAGTGGAACCGTATTGCTGTGTGGATGTAGAGCCGGCATAGGTGCCGCTGCTTTTTGCGAGATTGATGGCGAACTGCTCCAGCTTTGCCCGGTCGACCTCCGCAATCCGCAGCTTAAGTTCTACCTGCTTACCGCGGACCGGTACGACACGGAGCGAATTGACGACATCCTTGCTGTAGTTTGCTGCAAGCTTTGCGACACCATCAGACACCTCCGCGGATGGCACGATGCCTGAGAGGGTGATCCGGTCTTCCAGGCCATTCGCCTCGATAACGCTTCCGGGATAGGCGTTGGTAATCGCTTGGCGCAGACTGGCTGGATCAAGGTCTGCGGAGACGGTGTAGAGGCATGATTTTCCTTGATCATCCCAGAGGACGAGGCTGCTTATTCCAGGCAGCTTTGCCGTGAGGACGGTTTCCGAGGGTCCACCGTTGAAGGTTTGCAGGATGGCGGGGTTGCCGACGTAGATCCGCCGCAGCGGAGCAGTACCGTGAAGAACGATGGACTGCCCCACGATGACGTGAAGCTTCTCGGTTGCCACGCTGCTTTCAAGCTCCAGGTGTGCGCGATTGCTTACAACGCTGATTACATCCATTCCATCCGGAGGATGAGAAGGCACGGGAGGAGTCTGTGCCGAGGCCACTCCTGATAGAAAACCGCTTACCAGAACAAGGTTAGACAGGTTGGCTAGCTTCACTTGGACACCACCTGGAACGTTTGGCTCGTCTGCTTTTCTCCGGCGAAGGTGTCGATGACGTATTTCGGTGGTAACGGTTTCGGAGCGGCAGCCACCAATCTTTCTTCCCTGGCGGGTGCTTTGGCAGGAGTTGCCGTGTGGCCTGAAAGCAGGCCGTTCAGATCGACAGGAGAATCCTGCGGACGCTGGTTGTCCGAGTTGCTTCTTAGAATGAAGTGAATCGCACCTTGCTGGCTGGCAAGTACCGCACGTTCCGCGTCTGCGGGAGACAGCATCAGGGTAACTACTGTTGCGACCGCCGGCTTTTCTTCCGGGTCCGGGTGAATCTGGTGACCGGCCGCGATCACGAGCGCGTTCTGTAACACAGTAAAGGTCAGCGGTTGCGGATTTGTATCGGTATGCACAGTGGCCAGGACATCCACGTGCGAATCGGGCAGCAGGTACCCCGCCACACCCACCACTTCGTCCGTGCGCAAAGCCACCGCCCGCATTCCTTCGGGGATTCGTCGCGCTAATCCATTGGTGCTCCCCGGCGCGAAGAGGAACTTCTCCGTGATCGGCTGCCCTTTGTCTACCGGGTAGAGTACGGTCCGGCCCACAAGCAGCTCCGGTTTATCGAATGCCGTCGTGAGGCGTGCCTCTGCAAGCCAGTCAGCAACGGCCAAATCTTCGGCCTTGATCGTTTGCCCGGCCTCAAGTTCATGGGTGGGAACAACGATTTTCTGTCCAGCCGGACGGGTGGCGGCACCAACGGCCGTTAGCTTTCGACTAACGAACCAAGTGCAGGCCGTAGAGATAAGAAGCCCAGCCAGCAGGGCCAGGAAGAGACGACGTAAATTCACTGGTTACCTCCGTCCTGAGGAGCTTTTCTGCTGGCTCTGAAGATTGTGTACAAGGTCTCCCCTCGCTGACTTCGAGGGACTTCCGGAAACAAGTGGAGAAACGCCGAAGCCCATTCCATAAATAACGTTTCCAGGCGGTCTGGGGTATTACCCTAACGATTCTTCTGCTGCAACATCCGAGGGAGAAATTCGTGACGATTCGCATCATTCAGTTGAAGAGACCTACCTTCGAGAGCGGGGTGGTTGCACCAGAACTCAGAGCCAGTTTGATCACGCCGCTTCCGGTGAGACTGACCCTGTCCGTGACGATGTCACCGAGGACAAAGGTTCCGCTGCTCGAGCCTCCGGCAAGCGCGAGCGTGTCCGTATACCCAATCGCATGGAAGTAGAGCGCACCTGAAAACGTCTGTGACCCAAGTCCAGCAAGAATAGGCTGCGTTGGATTTGAATGATCCTGGAAGAAGAGCAGGCCGCGGCTCCCCGGGCTCCCACGCACATCGGTGGAGTCGCTGCCGCTCGTCTCAAAGTACGTACCACCTGCGGCACACATGGAGTAGAGAACGTTTCCAGAGAGACTGGCCGGCATGCCGAGTGCAGCGGGCGGGGAGGATCCATCACAGGTGAGGTCCGTTGCCGCGACATTGTCGATGCCGATCGCGAAGCATCCGGCACAATCCAACACGTTTAAGGAGCCGCTTAAGAAGTAGAACGTGACCCCATCCGTTTGCTGGTGGCCCGACGGCTTGGCCATGCGGAGTGTGTTGGTCCCGCTCGCCGTCAATGATCCATTCAGGTAATAGACGCCGGGGAGAAAGATGGCGGTTGAAAGGCCGTCGAGTGTGAGGCCGATTGGGTAGTAGCCGGGACCATACTCCATACACGATTTACCAAGGAGGCCCGAGATGATGCGGTGATCGGGGCAGCCGTCCGTGCCGTAAGGGACCCCAACACCGGCCACGGTTGTGGTCGGCGTGATGTTCTTGACGCTGGCGGGAACGGGCACGTTCGCAAAGGGATCCGGTACGGGGACGACAGACGTGCGCCACGTGCCCGTTGTGCCACCGTTGTACCCATTGGGGGGAGCAGTCGCAGGGCCTCCGACGATGCCTACATCGGAGCCAGTAAGGTTGGGACCACCGGCACTGAGGTTGATCAGGCCAGCGGGAACCCAAAATACTGCGGACGTGCTGGAGGAGTTGACCTGCAGCCCGCGAGAGGGGCCGCCGACGATATCGAGCGTACCTCCCCCCGAGTAGGCAAAGGTTGCTGCATGGATCGGATCCAGCACGACCATAGGCGCCGGGGCCAGGATCTGCGCGATGCCACAGGTGCTCTTGATCGTCACTGGAAGGGTGTGGGATCCCTGCAACAGAGAAATCAGGTAGGTCTGCACATTTTCAGCAATCGTCACGACCATGAACGGGTACTGGCCCGCGCCGGCAGTCACGCCACTCACAGTTGATGGAAAGGTCCACGAAACTGCGTTGGAGGCTGTCCCGGCGGTGAGTCCCGTACCGTTATACCCGTTCTGCTTCGCGTAGAAGCACATGGTTGCGCTGGAACTATGGACACAGTCGCTGGCTGTCCCGGGCGTGAAACCTGTGGAATTGAGGGTCTCACCTGCTGCTTGCGCGTACATGTCCACGGCTCCTGCCTGGCATGCAGCATCGGCTGCCGCAGTCGCGGCCTGGCGATGAAACCAGATGTTGGTCAGATCGACGGCGAAGCCCAGCATTGCGATGAGAAACACCCCAAGGATGAGACAAAGCGAGATGATCGCCTGTCCAGCATCGTCGGCCATACGCTCGTCACGCCCGCCGGCAAGGGTCTGCTCCATGGCTAGTACCAGATCCTTCCTTGTACCGTGATGTGAAAGGTTTGATTGAAGCCTGCGACCCTCACAAATGGCACATAGGTGTAGTTGATCTTGAGAACAACCCGGGAGGGAGGGGTTGAAGAAGAGTCGGGATAAGTCACAGAGACCTGCATCCCGGGAACGGTGGAGACGTAGCCCAGGGCGTAACTCTTGGCAGCGGTGACAACGTTGGCTCCCGCGCTGTCGGAGCAACCCGTCGTCGGACCGCTGCAGGAGGAGGTATTATCCGTGCCATGGGCCACGGCGTAGCGGACGCCGACACGCGCGGCCTCAGCATAGACGCCGTAGGTATAGAGCATCGTGCAGAACTGCATAACTCCCAGCATGAGCACAAAGATGATGCCGTAACAAAGGGCGCTTTCTACCTGGACCGCCCCAGGGTCTTCTTGAAGCAATGCGGCTGGTAATCTCCAGCCAAAGGTGTGAGAGTGGCGGCGCATCAGTCCATTGCCCGCATCGACACCTGCCTGTGAAACTGCATGCTGGGTAGCAGGGAGACGGTGAAGAAGCTTAGTGGGATAGGGGGCTGTACTATGTATGTCACGTCCACCCGCTGCAGCACAAAGGTCGGTGCCTCCGGATCGGTCCCCGGTGTATAGGATGGCGCGGTAGGCCCGCTTGTAGTGCACTGGGCCACGTTACTGCTGACCCCGATAGCCTTTGAGCAGAGTTCGACTGTGGTAGTCGTTGAGGCGGACGCTAAACCGGCGAGATCCGCGATTGCCTCGGTGGCGACGGAGCTGCTGCCGGGCAGTGTCTCCTGCCCCACTGCTTCGTAGCCGGAACTGGCGTATTGCGTTGCGTCCCGCGCGGCACACGTGATGGCTGCAGTAGCAATGTAGAAGTAACCGAAGTCGACGGCGTACGCCAACAGCAGGATAAAAACGGGAATAGTGATCGCTAGCTCAATCAGGCTTTGGCCGGAGTGAGCCGTGGCGAGAGAGAGGATGTGAGCTCGAGTGCCTGAAACTATCTGCTTCCGTCCCATACGGATCGATCTGTACAGACGGAGCTTACTTTGCAGGCCGCTCGGCCGCCATCCCACTAGAGTGGGAGGAAGGGGAAGTCGTGCGTGCAGCTGAATGCTTCACGCTTTCCCGGGTTCGATGCCTTGATCCCGGATAGCCTGAAGTAATTCTCTCGGTTGAATGGGTTTAAGAAGAATCGTAAAATCGTCACGCCACTCTTTTGCTGTCTTCCGCAGCTGATCAAGATTAAGGGCGTGGCCTGAGACGAGCAACACTCTGCAAGCGGGGTTGAGGGCCTGTACCTGGATGGCGAGTTCCATTCCCGATAGCTCCGGCATCTGGATATCAGAGATGAGGAGCTTGGGCGCGGCGATCCTGGCACTCTCTAAAGCCTGGACAGGACTGACGAAGTGTTCCACCTGGAATCCACGGCTATGCAGGATCGTGCCAAGGATAAGGGCGATGATTGGCTCATCATCAACGACAAAGACGCTCACACGTTTGTTCTTCACATCTCCCCCGTTTAGAGCCACGCAGCTATCGCGCCACTGAAGAGATTCCCGCAGGCTCGAACCGTTCGTGCAATCACATTATCGAGAGGCGGAGATGCCGGTCAAGAGTAAACATCGGACATCAGCCATACAAACATAAAAGGAGGAAACCCGCTGGCCGCTGGAAGAAGACTTATGCGAGTATGTGGCGGAGAGACAGGGATTCCCTTGTTAATTGTAAATACGCGTTTAGCGGAAATAACTTAGCAGCTCTGGGACTTCCGTTGTAAGATTTTGTACGACGGAGGCCTGGTACTCGTGGCAAACAGGGCTGTTTCATTGATATGGATCGCCAAGACTGGCTCGGGGTGGAAGAGATTCCCAGTCCTAATTGCAAAGAACGGGCGAGTTCGGACGGGAGTAGTGCTAGAGGATGGCGTCGAGAAGTCCTATCCCGACGGTCGTTTTCAGGTTCGTTGCTTCCAAGGGTCGAAAACTGTTTACGAGAATGCTGGTACAGATCCGACCGAGGCGCTCGGCGTCCGGGATCGGCTGGGGCGGCGAAAGAACGTGGTTGCCCAGGCCGAAGAGGCTGGATTGGAGATAAGGACCGAAGAAACTCGGCAATGTATTAGTCCTACCGTGATCCGTTACCTGAAACGACTCGAAGAGATGGAGGCTTACGTAGCGGCGAAGACGTATGCGGTTGCTCTCCACAGCTTTCAGCGCCTCGTTCCTGAGCTCGAATTCATCGATCAAATCAATGAAGCGGCTCTTCTCCGGTTCACAGCCGCTTTAAGGAAGGCAGGTAACTCGCCTCGCACTGTCGCGAATAAACATCGGGCAGTGACCGGAATGATGCGCTGGGCGGGGATCGATGTGCCAGGACTCAGGCTTGTGAAACCACGATTCGAGAAGAAGATTGCCTCTACTTATAGTGATGCGGAAGTTACTGCCCTACGAGGAACTGTTGCGGATGACCCGTATTATCAAACAGTAATTGACGTGCTAAGGATGACGGGCCTTCGGGAGGGCGAGGCTGTCCACTTGCAATGGGGGATGTGGAGTTTGATCGCGGGATCATCCGGGTGGGATCCAAGTCTGAGTTCGGACATTCCATCAAAGATAAGGAAGAGCGAGACACTCCCCTTCCAGATGCTCTGGCAACGGCGCTGAGCAGTTGGCGAGATCAGGGACGTACGGGTCCATTCGTGCTCGGTACAGCGGGTGGGAAGCCGAACAGGAAGCTGCTACGAGGGATCAAGCGCATCGCTAGGAAAGCGGGTCTGAACTGCAATCGATGCAAGGGCTGTCTGGATCGGGGTGAATGCCGGAACTTTACCTTACACGCATTCCGGCGACTGTATGCGACGACCCTACACCGAAACGGGTTGGATGTACGCACTCTCATGACTTTCCTTGGGCATTCAGATCTTGAGACCACCCTGTCCTACCTAGCTGCAAAAAGGTGACGGATGCACAGAATATGGTCTCCGCAGCCTTTGCTTGAATGGCTTAGGCGTGGAGAGCTCGATCCCTTAGCCATCGAGAGAGCTCTACGGGATCGCATCGCAGGGTGTTGCCGAGCTTGTATGCGGGAAGCCTACCGGCGCGAGCCATCGTGTACACGGTGTTGCGGCCTAAGTTGAGCAGAGACGCTACTTGACTGAGCGAGAGCGCCCGTCTCTGCGTCAAGAGACGCTCAATGATGGTTTCTGTGCCTTGGTTTGGGCTCGTTTTAACGGGTTGCATACATGGTCAATACTCAGATTCAGCCAAGCCCCATTATTGTGAGAAAAACGAGCTGGCCTCCATATCCAAGCAATCGAACTTGATCTCCTCCTCCTTATAAGGACCCTAGGACCAGCACTCCAGACGAACGATCGAGTTCTTTCTCCGCTTAGCTAAATGAGCCGGAAATGCTCGTTGGGCAGAAAGTGTTCGTGCTCGGCAAGGTAACCGTCACGATATCTTTTACTGATATCGGAAGTGTCCAGTTATCGGTGAAGTCGAGTTCGACAGTTGAATTTTGATATCAGCCTTAACGCCTAAAAACGCCCAATCAACATCCTTGATCGCTCCAAGCTCTGACTCGCAAGCGATTTTAGGGCCAATGCAGGCATCCATGAGCTTGAAGTCGACGAAGTACTCGCCCTTCGTCCGGCCTGATCCTCCGCCCAGCTCTTTTAGGTAGAGACCAGGCTGGGCCGAATTTGATCCGGAGAGCCTCAAAGCGCTTCGCTCTCCCGTCCGGTTCTGAAAGTTCGGAGGTGCCTCGGCTGGTTGATCCCGGTCAGATCGCTATGCGGCGTTACGTCAGGGTGAAGTCGGACGCCAATCCATTCGACCCACAATGGCGCAGCTATTTTGAGACTCGCAAGAAGCTCAGGTAGCTCAGACCGGTGTCGTTGTACTGCAACAGTGTTGATCGGCTTCGCTCGCGCGGGGCTTACACACGGCTTGAGCCGGATGATGGGAAACCATCAAGTCCGGTTTTTAGGGAGGGAGCGACAGCAATGCCGCTTCCTTATCGACCCATTCGGCTGTTCGTCACATTTCTCTCATCCCATACGGGCCGACACCGCACGAAGCCACACACGCATCTGACCGACAATGAAAAGTCAG
>CAXTQE010000076.1:0-15616 GCA_964246225.1 uncultured Acidobacteriaceae bacterium
GGTCGGTGGGGGTAAGAACGGCGGTTGCGGAGTTGAGACGGTAGATCACGATGCGATCCAGGCCAAGGTCGTTTACCAGAACGAAGCGGCCGTCAGGCGAGGTGACGGCGGAGTGGGCGTGAGGGGCATCCTGGCGGCCTTTGGAAGGCCCTGAGCCGGTGTACTGGAAGTGCGAAACGGCGTTGGAGAGCGAACCGCCGGGAAGGACGAGGAAGGAGCTGACACTGCCGCCGCCGTAGTTGGAGACAAGGACGGTCCGGCCATCAGGCGAGAGGGAGACGTGGGCGGGGCCATCGCCTCCCACGTCTACCCGGTTCAGGAGTTTGAGCGCCGACTGACCGGGAACGGTCGTATAGGCGCTGAGCCGAGCATCGGCGCCGCTCAGTTCAGAGATGGCATAGACCGAGGTCTGGCCGCCCGGCTGTCGGAACTGCGTGAGAAACGTGGGACTGTCGACCTGGGCGGCGAGCGTCAACGGGCCGATCTCGCCGGTGGCGGCGTTCCAGGTCGCAGTGAAGATGCCGTTCCCAGGTCCGCTGAGGCCGTTGCCGATGTAGAGATGGCGAGGCGTTGCGGATTGTGCCCGGACGCCGGGGGAGCGCGTTGCAAGGGCGGCAGCAGAGGCGGTGACGAGGAAGGTGCGGCGGGGGATCATGGGGCAACTCCGTACTCAAATTACTCTACAGCGGATGCGCAGGACGCGCCGAGGAGGCTCTCGCAGAGGTCTTTTTCGAGCGACCGGGGGCGCGTAACCGAGAGGGGCGTCCGGAGAAAAAGCGTCAAGATTATTGCAAATGGCCTAGTCGGTTCACGACAGCCTGCAGAGCTTGCGGTAGAGTTTTGGAATCCCCCTCGCGACCGTCTGGCCGCACTCACCGGAGACGGCAATGCCTGTCGAGCGCACATCCCGCGTACGATTCTTTCTTGCGTTCTGGCTGTTCGTGATCAGCGGCGTCGCCTTCCTGGATCGCACGAACATTTCGATTGCGGGGCTCGAGATCAGCCGGGAATACGGGCTTGGAAATCAGCGGCTGGGCTGGATCTTTTCGGCGTTCCTGATCGGCTATGCCGGATTCCAGCTTCCGGCGGGCGTGCTTGCGGCAAAGTACGGACCGCGGCGCGTGCTTTCGCTCGGGGTGCTGTGGTGGGGCGTGGCGACGGCGCTGACGGCGATTCTGCCTTCGACCATGGCCCATGCCTTGGTGCTGCTGATCGGCATTCGGTTCCTGCTGGGAGTGGGCGAGGCGGTCATCTACCCGGCCGCAAACCAGTTCGTCGCGCGGTGGGTTCCGCAGCAGGAGCGCGGGTTTGTCAATGGATTGATCTTCGCCGGGGTCGGGGCCGGCAGTGGACTGACGCCGCCGTTGCTGACCTGGCTGATCGTAGCGCATGGCTGGCGTTCGGCGTTCTGGTTCAGCGCCGGAGTAGGCTTTCTCGCGGGGGCAGTCTGGTGGGTCTTCGCGCGGGATGCGCCGGAGGAACATCCGGGCGTCTCCCGGGCGGAGCGAAACGAAATTCGCGAAGGCCTGGGGCTCAGGCAAGCCACTGGCGGGGTCACACGTCAAGAGTCCGGCAGCAACGCAATCTCCTGGCGAGCGATCTTTGCGCGGCGCGACCTGGTGGCGCTCATCGCGGGATACTTCAGCTTCGGGTACATCGCGTGGGTCTTCTTCAGCTGGTTCTTCCTGTACATGGCGCAGGTGCGCGGGTTCGATCTCAAGGCGAGCGCGCGGTTCGCGATGCTGCCGTTCTTGTGCATGACGGTCTCGAGTCTGGCCGGGGGAGCGCTCTCGGATCGGCTGACGCGGCTCTATGGGCTGCGGGTGGGCCGGTGCTATCTGGCGTCGGTGTCGCTGGTCGCAACGGCGATCTTCCTGGTGTTGGGCTCGCAGGTGCGCAGCCCGGCGCTGGCGGGCGTCATCCTGGCTGGGGGCGCGGGCGCGCTGTACCTGTCGCAGAGCACGTTCTGGTCCGTGTCGGTAGACATCGCGGGGAGAAGCTCGGCGGTCTTCTCTTCGTTGGTGAACATGGGCGGGCAGATCGGCGGAGCGCTCACCGCTTCGCTGACTCCGTGGATCGCGCAGCGGTTTGGGTGGACGGCCTCTTTCGCCGTGGCAGCCGGGCTGGCGATCGTAGGCGCGCTGTGCTGGCTGATCGTGCATCCGGAACGAGCGCTCGAAGAGGGCGAGCCTGCCGCAAGTTTCGCGCTTGCGCCCGAGCCGCAGGATGTGGTGCTTTAGAGGCAGTGACTCTGCGCGCCAAGTCTCTGCTCCTTGTGATTTTGATGGTCGGCGGGCTTGCGCCTAGGTTGTGCAGAAGCCAGGTGGCGCCGTTGAACGATCCTCCGGTTGCAGTCGATACCCTCGACGCGGCACCACCGGCTGCGAGCGCTGCAACCCCGGGAAGTCCAGCTCCCTACCTTCGCGGATGGTCCTTCCGCAGCGAACGTGAGCAGGGAACTCTGCTGCACGGAGGTGAGGTGGCGCTCGATCCCGGGCATCCCGAGATCATCCTGTTCTTCGATGCGACCGGACGCGACGCGAAGACGGAGTTTCGCTATCGGCTGGACGACTACGACGCGGACTGGACCGAGACGCTGGGGCGCATGGCGCACTATCGACGCCTGACGCCTGGGCGCTACCGGTTTGAGGTGCAGGCACGCACCGCGGGCCAGCGGTGGACGCAGGCGGAGGCGGTCTTGAAGATCCGGCAACGGCCCTTCTTCTACCAGACGTGGTACTCCTATGTGCTTGTGTGCCTGACGGTGCTTGCCCTGGCGGCGCAGTTGCTGAACCAGCGCGACCAGTTGCTGAAGGGGCAGATGGGGATCGTGCTCGAGGAGCGCAACCGGATTGCAGGCGAGTGCCATGACACGCTGATGGCGGGCTTCGCAGCGATCTCGTGGCAGCTGGAAGCGACTGCTAAATTGTTCCGTAACGCAGGCGTCAACGCGGATCCTGCGGCGCAATCGTGCGAGTTGGCGCGCAGCATGGTGGCGCATTGCCAGGCCGAAGCGAGGCGGATCATCTGGGATCTGCGCGACTCGGACGAGATTACGGACAGCCTTTCGCGAGCACTCGCCGATGCCACCAATGCATACCGCGAACGCGAGACGCCGCAGACGACCCTGGAGATCCAGGGCAAAGAAATCCCGATCTCACCGGGTGCCGTGCATCACCTGGTGCGCATCGGGCAGGAGGCGGTGACCAACGCGCTGCAGCACGCCGGGTCTTCCTCGATTGCCATCGAGCTTTGCTATGAGCGCGATTCCTTGCGGCTGACTGTGCGGGATAATGGACGGGGCTTTCAGCCGGCGGATCGCTCGGTGCGCGCCGGTCACTTCGGCATCCCGGTCATGGAAGAGCGGGCACGCAAGCTGGGCGGTGCGCTACGCCTGACGAGTTCAGCGGCGGGCGGCACGGAGATCGCGGTGACGGTGAGCTTCGATGGGATCGTGCTGCCGGTCAGCCAGCAACACCACGTCATGCCGTGGATCGGCGTGTAAGCAGACAATGTTGTAAAAAGAAAGCCAGGGAGCGCGTTCCATGAAGCAGATACGAGTCTTGCTGATCGAAGATCACTTCCTTGCGCGCATGGCGCTGCACTCCGTCTTCGGTGGACATGGAGGCATCGTCATCGTGGGCGAGGCGGCGGATGGAGAGCAAGGCGTCGCGCTCTACCGGACGCTGCTGCCGGATGTTGTCGTGCTCGACCTGCGGCTGCCGAGGGTGAGCGGGTTCGACGTCCTCAAGCTGCTGCGCAAGGAGCGCATGCCCGCGCGCATCGTGGTGCTGTCAAACTACCAGGGCTCAGAGGACATCTACCGGGCCGTGCAGTCTGGAGCGATGGCGTACCTGACCAAAGACGTCAGCGGCGAAGAGGTCATCAACGCGATTCAAAGTGTGTACCGCAATCTTCGCTATCTGCCGCGGGTGGCGCTCGATCGGTTGGCGGAGCGCATGCCGGCGATTGAGTTGACGCCGCGCGAGCGTGAGGTGCTGCTCTGCATTACGCATGGGCGGTCGAATCGCGAGATCGCGGAGGAGCTTGGCATTGCAGAAAAGACGGTGCGCATCCATGTGTCGTCGATGCTCGGCAAGATGGGGGTCCGGGACCGCACGCAGGCGACCATCTACGCGTTGCAGCGTGGACTGGTCCACTTCGACCGCGAGTCTCCCCTAGGCTATATGCCCTAACATAGGCTATGGCAATCGACGGATGACTGCGCCTTAATGCCATCATTCAATTCTGATCATTCACTAAGAAATTCATCTGCGGTCGGGAACCTCCGATCTCGCTCTTCTTGGCTCCGCTGGACGTATAGGAGACTTGATGTTGAAGAAGACCCTCACCTACCTCACCCTCTTTACAGCAGTCGCGGCGAGCCATGGACAGGTCGCCAACAATACGTCCCTCGTGGGTACGGTCACCGATGCCACAGGCGCGACTGTGCCGGGCGCGCAGGTGATCGGCATCAACCGCGACACCAAGGTCATGTATCCGGGCAAGACCAATGCCGAGGGATACTACTCGATTCCATTTGTGCTTCCGGGCACGTACGATGTCGTCGTTGATCTGCAGGGCTTCCGCAAGGTGACCGAGACCGGGGTGATCGTGACGCTGAACCTGGCGGCGCGGACGGATGTGGTCCTGACGGTAGGCTCGACCAACGATGCGGTAACCGTGTCAGCGGAAACGCCCGTGCTTTCTACCGATGACGCTGTAATTGGCGAGACGATCAGCACGAAGCAGGTAGAGAACCTGCCCATGAATACGCGCCGCGTGCTGGAACTGGCGGCGACCGCGTCGAACATCATCGTGGGGCCGAAGACCTCGTATACAGGCGTGCCCCCGGGCGCTGACTTCATCGGGGCAGGCACGCGCGAGGTGACGAACTCACTGACACTGGACGGCATTACGATCATGAACTCGCTGATCTCGACCTCCCCGGTGACGCCGAATCCGGACGCAGTCGCGGCGGTCCAGACGCAAACCGGGAACTACACCGCGCAGTATGGCGCCTACATGGGCGTGCACATCAACGTGGATACCAAGTCCGGCACGAACAAGGTGCATGGCACGGTCTATAACTATGTGCAAAACGATTTCTTCAACGCAAAACCGTTCACTTCGCTGCCGACTACGCGGACACCGGTGCTTCGCTTCAACCAGTTTGGCGGCGAGGTGGGTGGGCCGATCGTGATTCCACATCTTTACAACGGTCGCGACAAAGCCTTCTTCCTCGCTTCGTACGAAGGCACGCGCCGGATCGCGCAAACAAATATGACCGGGCAGCTGATTACCGATGCAATGCGCACCGGGAACTTTTCGGCTCTGTGCACCGCGTACACGGCGGGCCTCTGCAACGCCGGCGCGGGGATTCAACTCAAGAACCCAGCCACAGGCGTCAGTTACATTAACAACCAGATAACAAACATTTCGCCGATTGCGACGGCCCTGCTGGCCTATTACCCGCATCCGAATGTCGCCGGTATCGGCACAAATTTCAACAATCTTGTTCCCAGTGTTTTCGACAAAGATGCGACTCTGGATCGCGTCGACTATAACCTCGGCGAGAAGGTTCGCCTCTTCGCGCGATACACGTACGAGAAGAGCAATGCGGTGAACGGCAGCATTGTGGCCACGTCGCAAAGCTACTCGCCCACGACGGACTCGAACGGAGCGGTCGCGTACACGCATATTATTACGCCGAATCTGATCAATGACCTGCGGCTCGGCTACAACAAGCTGCAGACGAACCAGTTGAACTATTTCGCAGAAAACGGGCTGAACAGCGCGGGAACGGCGCTGGGCATTCCGGGCTTCACTGCGGACACGACCAATGGCAACCCGGGAATTCCAACCATCGTCCTCAACGGCGGCTACCAGGGCCTGGGCGCGGAGGGCACGAACTGGTTTCAGGATGATCGCACGCTCCATGGCTACGACCAGATCAGCTACACGAGAGGCCGGCACTCGCTGATGGCGGGTGCCGATATCCGTCGCATGACGATCGGCCGCTCGGCGACCAATCAGAATCGCGGCCAGTTCACCTTCACGGGCAACTACTCGGGCAACGCGGCGGCAGACTTTCTTACCGGCTACTCGCAGACGGTGATCACGCCGTTATTCCAGGTAAAGGGTTCGGTAGGCGAGTGGCGCGATGGATTCTTCGTGCAGGATAACTGGCAGGCCACGCAGAAACTGACTGTCCTCTACGGCGTGCGCTATGAGCTGCCGACCGTGCCGTATAGCCTGAACGGCCTGGCACGTGTCCTGAACTCAACCTATACGGCCTTGATTCCTACGAGCTCGGCCACGACCGGAGGGACCTATGTTCCGGATCCTGGATTCAAGTTCATCGGGCCGAATCATGAGCTGGTTTCGCCGCGTCTCGGTCTGGCGTATCGAGCAACCGAGAAGATCGTCGTACGCGCCGGTGGCGGTATTTACTACAACCCGAACCAACTCAACTCCTTCACGCTTGCCTCCAGTAACTATCCGTTTGCAGCTTCGACAACCTACAACGGGCCGACCAGCGGGATTGCGACGCAGAGTCTCAGCAACCCCTCCGGAGGTGGCAGTGGATCGTTATCTCTGCCTGCCGGCACTCCCGGAACCTACCAGACGGCGTTCACCGATAACTACTCTTTGCCGACACCGAGACTCTACCAGTGGAACCTCGATACGGGCGTCGAATTGACGCATTACAACGCGCTGGAACTGCAATACCTGGGCTCGCACTCGATTCACCTCGATCACTCGCTCTATCCGAATCAGCCTCTGCCGGGTCCGGGAGCAGTGAACCCGAGGCGTCCCTATCAACTCTTTGGACAGATTCGGCAGATCCAGAACGACGGGCTCGAGACCTATCACGGGCTGACCGTGATCTTCCGTCAGCGTACGTTTCACGGGCTCGACATGAATCTTGGCTACACGTGGGCGCATACCCTGGACACGTCCAACGATGCCAACGGCGGCGGCACACCGATGATCCAGTACGACCTGAAAGCCGACTACGGCGACGCGAACTGGGATATCCGCAATCGCTTCGTCGGCACGGTGACGTACACGCTGCCGAGCCTCATGCGCTACGGTCACCTGACCGACACGCTCGCAGGCGGCTGGCACGCGAACACGATCGTCACGATCCAGGGTGGGCAGCCGTTCAACGTGGCCATCACCAACGACCAGGCCAACGTGGGAGGAATCGGAACGCAGCGTCCGAATTATATCCACGCACCGAAGTTCACGTGCGGCAAGGCTCAGTACATTACCCAGAAAAGTTGCATCGACGTGACAGCGTACGCGCTGCCTGCGCCGTACACCTTCGGCAACCTTCATCGCAATGATGAGCGAGGCCCAGGAGCGGCAAACACCGATCTCTCCGTCTTCAAAGACTTCGCCTTATTCGAAAGCGCTCGGCTTCAATTACGAGCCGAAGCCTTCAACGTCTTCAATCATGCGAACCTCGCAAATCCCGGCAACGTGACCCTGCCCACGGCAAGCGCAGCCGGCACGTTCAACTTCACAGGCTCCACCTTTGGCGAGATCACCGGGACACCTGCTGTAACGCTTGGCAATCCTCGTACGTTACAGCTTGCAGCGAAGTTGAACTTTTAGTGCAGGCCCCGCCGAGTGTCTGCTCTTAGCGGCTGTTTCCTTTTTCCCGGAGAAAGCCTAAGATTTTGCTACCGCTGATCGATCGGAGAACCACACCCATGCTTTTGCGCCGCGGACAGATCCTTCGCTTTGGTCTCGCGCTTTGCGTTACCTTGCCAGCTGCGATCTTCTGCTTCAAGCTTTATGCCGACACGCCGATGACGCAGGCCGAGTACGAGAAAAATCCGGCGCTGATGCTGGAGGCGTACCGTCATGTGGAGGCAGCTTCCGTATCCGATGCTGAGGAGCAGATGCTACATGAAAAACACTATATGTCGCACACGATGCAGGCGATCTTTCCCACGAAGTTTGCGGGAACCGCGCTGACCGTACTTCTGAAGAAGGAAGAGAACACGGATCCCAACGCGCTTTCGGGTATGCTGACCGCGATCGATAGCGGAGGTCCTGGTTCGGTCTACGTTATGAAGGTGGAAGATGGCCAGGACATTGCCGGCATGGGCGGGTTGATGGGTACAGCAATGTTTGCGCGCGGCTTTGCGGGCGCTGTGGTGGATGGCGGTGTGCGCGATCTGCCGCAGTTGAAGCGGATCGGCTTTCCCGTGTATGCGACCGGGCCAGTGCCTTCAACGTCCGTCTCGCACTATCGCTTCGGCGGAATGAACGTTCCAGTGGAGGTAGGCGGAACGCATGTCGCGGCCAATGACATCATCGTCGCGGACCAGGATGGCGTAGTGGTGGTGCCACAGGCACGCGCCGCGGAGGTGCTTATCCTGGCGCAGAAGCTGGACTACAGCGAGCACAGCATGTTGCCGTATATCGAGAAGTTCCATTCGATCGTGGAAGCGGTGAAGCAGTTTGGGCGGATCTAGCTGTAGCTTTGCGCTATGACATTTGCCCGATGACAGTTCGGCGTCATTTTGGTGCAATCGACGTCTCTAGTTCAAATCTCCGCACAGTTGCAGTTTGGTCCCTATCGCCGCAGCATCGAGGAGTTTCAGGTGCAAGCATCGACTCAGCTTCAGTGTGGATGCTGCAGCCGGACGAAGATGCAATCGTGGGGCGGCGCATGCGCGAGGCGCTCACCAGGAAGGCTTAGGAACTCAAGCAATGGAAAGGGAAAAGACGATGAAGGATCAGAGCCGTAGAGGACTCCTGAAGAACGCCGCAGCTGCGGCAGTGGCCGCGACCGGAGGTGCTGCACTTGTACCGGCAGCTGAAGCGCAACAGGGGATTGTGTGGGAGAAGAAGGCCATTCATCCACCAGCCGCGCCGCCTGCGCCCACGCCCGGCACGCCCGCACCCGCTGCGACCACGGCGCCCAAGGGTCCTCTGTTCAACAGCATTATCACCTTCGGCAACCTGGTCTTTCTCGCAGGCGTTGGCGCACACTTCAAAGGAACGATTGAAGAGCACACCACGCACGTCCTCGATGAGCTCGAACGCAACCTGATCGCCGCTGGATCGTCCATGGACAAGGTCTTGAAGGTAAACGTCTACCTGAGCGACCTCGCCAACTATGCGCGTATGAACTCCGTTTATGCCGGCCGCTTCGGCGCTGTGCCTCCGGTGCGCACCACGATCGCTGTAGCGGGAGGCGTTCCAGGCGATTCGTTGGTAGAGATTGACTGCATCGCTTCGCTGTAGGCTAGAAGCCTGCGCGTCGCTTTCCCGCAACGCCCTAACTGCAGATGGAGATACGATGCCCCTGTTCTCAAAACCACGCTGGTCTGGACCCTTCTCACGGCGAGAGGTTCTCAAGCAGACCGGCATTCTTTCTGCCGCCGCAGCATTGGGACCACTATCGGGCATGGCCGACGCTGAGGCGAAGACGCCAAAGTCCGCTGGACCAGGGTTGAACACCGGCACGGCTACGGATAACCTCTTCACGCGAATCGGCGTGCGCCCCATCGTGAACGCACGCGGAACCTATACGATCATCTCCGGCTCGCAGTCCCTGCCGGAGGTAAAGCAGGCGATGTTTGAGGCCTCGACCTACTACGTGCAGATGGACGAGATGATGGCGGCGGTCGGCGCGGAGATCGCCCACCACATGGGTGCTCCCAGCGCCATTGTGACCTGTGGCTGTGAGGCTGCCATCGCGCTTGCGACGGTGGCGTGCATCTGCGGCATGGACCCCGAGTTGTCGCAGGCGATGCCGTATAAGAAGGTGCGCGACCAGGTCATCATTCCAGGCTACTCGCGCAACCCGTATGACTTCGGCGTGCGCATGTCCGGACCCGAGATCGTCCAGGTCGAGACTGCAGACGAACTGCGCGGCAAGATCAGCGAGCGCACGGCGATGATCTACATTCTCTCCGGGCCGCGCGCGTTCGAGGACCCGCTCTCGATCAAAACTGTCTGCGCGATCGCGAAAGAGAAGAACATTCCCGTATTCATCGATGCGGCGGCGGAAGAGCCGCTCGTGCCCAACATCCATCTCGCCGCAGGAGCCACGTTTGTGGGCTACTCCGGCGGCAAGTGCATGCGCGGACCGCAGACCGCGGGCGTGCTGCTGGGGCCAAAAGATTTGTGCGAGGCTGCATTCTGGAACGCAGCGCCTCACCACAACTGGGGACGTGCGCTGAAGGTCGGCAAGGAAGAGGCCATGGGCATGCTGGCTGCCGTGCGTATGTGGTACAAGCGCGACCACGACGCGGAGCAGAGGCAGTGGCTGACGTGGGTTCAATACATCGGCAACACCGTGAAGGACGTACCGTCCATGACCACGCACATCGATATGCCAGGCGACGATCTATCGAATCGCGCGGCCACGATCACACTTCGCTGGGATGCCACCAAGACCGGAATCACCGGGAGCGAACTGGTGGCAAAGCTGGATGCTGGAACGCCGCGCATCTTTGTCATGGGTGGCTCGGGCAAGCGCCCGAACGACATGACTTCCTCGATTGCGATCATGCCGTACATGATGCAGCCGGGTGACCACAAGCTGGTCGCTGACACGCTCTCGCAGATCTTCCGCAACCCCGGCCACTTTGACAATCCTGCAGTGCCCACAGGTCCGACAGCGCAGTTGGCGGGCACATGGAATGTGACGATTGACTACGGTCGCGGCATCGGACATCAGCAATTCCTGCTGCAACAAAATGGCACGACTTTGTCCGGAAATCAAAAGGGCGAAATCTTCAACGCTTCCATGCACGGTTCGGTCGAGGCAGACCAAGTCACGCTGAGCAGCGTCATGAGGCAGAACGGGAGTGAGGTGCAGTTCAATTTCACCGGCGTCGTCGCTCGAGGGACCCTCTCAGGTGCCGTGAAGATGGGCGAGTATGGCACGGCGCCTTTCACCGCGACCAAAGTATAGTGCGGCGTGTTGAAGCGACGTCTAGGAAAGGAGTGTTCATGATGATTCGGCACCTGGCTTCGCTGTATTTCAGCTGCTGCCTCTTCTGCTGCACGCTGGCTCCCGCTCAGGAAGGCGGCCGCGGACCAGCCATGCCGCCGAATCTGCTGGCCTATGATTTGCTGCTGACGAACGGCCACCTGCTGGACGATAAAAACAAGATCGACGGCATGCGCGATGTGGGAATCAAGGATGGCAAGGTCGTCGCAGTGGCCGAGCATCTGAGCCCAAAGGATGCGCTCAAGACCATCGACGTGAAATCGATGTACGTCATGCCGGGGCTGATCGATTTGCATACTCATGTCTATGCGGGGACGGGCGAGAAGGGCTCGTATGCGGGCGATCTGTCGGTCTATCCGGATGGCTTTACGTTTCGCGCCGGAGTCACCACGATCGTCGATGCGGGTAGCTCCGGCTGGCGCAACTTCGACGACTTCAAGGATCGAATCATCGATCGCAGCAGGACGCGCGTCTTCGCGGAGTTGAACATCGTCGGCGCCGGGATGCGTGGAGAGAAGTTTGAGGACAACCTCGACGACATGGATGGCAAGCTCACGGGCGAGAAGGCCAAGCAATTTCCCGGAGTCATCGTCGGCGTGAAAAGCGCGCACTTTACCGGGCCGGAGTGGAAGCCCTTCGATCAGGCTGTCATTGCTGGAAACATTGCGGACATTCCGGTGATGGTCGACTATGGCGCGCGCCGCATCGAGCGTACGCTGCTTGAGCTGGTCTCGACGCACCTGCGTCCCGGCGACATCTACACGCACTGTTTCTCCGGGCTGCGCGGCGAGCAAAATCCGCAGACGGGTCTTGCGTCTGAGGCGCTGCTAGTCATGCGCAAGCGAGGCATTTACTGTGACGTCGGCTTTGGTGGCGGAAGTTTCTCATGGACCGTAGCCGCTCCCATCGTGCACAGCGGCTTCCTGCCGGACTCAATCTCGACCGACCTGCATACGGGCTCGATGAACAACGGAATGAAGGATATTCTCAGCGTGGCCGACCACCTGATGGCATTGGGCGAAACCATTCCGCAGGTGGTCGCGGAGATGACCTCGCATCCCGCGCATGAGATCAAGCAGGAGCAGCTGGGCAATCTGTCGGTCGGAGCTATCGCCGATGTCGCAGTGCTCTCGGTCCAGACCGGCGACTTCGGCCTGATGGACATGTACAACACCAAGATGATGGGAACGCGCAGATTGACGTGCGAGTTGACGCTGAAGGACGGCAAAGTCGTCTACGACTTGAACGGGCTTTCGGCCGATGCGTGGGACGCAACGGAGCACTCCGCGGATCAAAAGCAGTCGCGCCGATGGACCACCTTCAACGAGCGGCCGTTTGGCGCATCCCACGGCCAACAGTTTCCACTCTCGACTCCGGCCGGACAGGCCCCTCCGGTCCCGCATCCATAACTGCAGAATCTCCGCGAGCCTCCAGTAGGATAAGAGCTATGAAGCCTCCAGCCATCGCGCTTGCCATCGGCCTCTCGTGCGGATTGCTGCTGGCTGCGCCCGGCGCGCCGGTCACGGTCGGCTGGTCGACTCTGAAGACCCTTACTTCGCTCACCACGCCCTCCCCTGCGCGCGATCTGAACAACAAGATCGTCTCCGTGCCCGGCTTTATGGTTCCGCTCGAAGACGATGCCGACGAGGTGACGGAGTTTCTGCTGGTGCCCTACGCCGGCGCATGCATCCATGTGCCGCCGCCGCCGCCGAACCAGATGATCTATGTCAAGCTAAGGGGCAAGCAGAAGGCGAAAATGACGTTTACCGAACCGATCGTGGTCATAGGCCAGCTGCACGTCGCGTCTGTCCAAAGTCCCTACGGCGACGTCTCGTTCAACCTGGACGGCGACTCCGTGAAACCCTACGCTCAGTAGTCCTCTATGATGACGTCCGCCTCCGCAAAGGATCCCATCAGCAACGACGCAATTACTCTACGCGGCGTAGTCTTCGCCTTCGCGAAGAACCAGCCGGTTCTCGACGTCGAGGAGCTGCGCATTTCCCGCGGGCAAAGCGTCTTCCTGCATGGTCCCTCGGGCAGCGGCAAGACGACGCTGCTTTCGATCATCTCGGGCGTTCTCGTCCCGCAGCAAGGCTCCGTCCGCGTGCTCGATCAGGAGCTAACGAAGCTGCCGGCTTCGGCCCGGGATACGCTGCGCGGCTCGCGCATCGGGTATATCTTTCAGGGCTTCAACCTGGTTCCCTACCTCTCCGTCGCCGAGAACATCGCGCTGCCGTGCCAGCTGCATGCGGCGCGGCGCGCGCGGATGGTGGCGGCGAGCCTTCCTGCCGAGGTGAAGCGGCTGGCGCATCGGCTTGATCTGACCGGGCAGCTCGATGCGCCGGTGACCAGGCTCTCCGTCGGCCAGCGGCAGCGCGTCGCGATCGCGCGTGCCATCATCGGCTCCCCCGCGCTGATCGTCGCCGATGAGCCTACGTCGTCGCTCGACACCGACCGTCGCGATGCCTTCCTGGCCCTGCTCACGGAGCTGAACGGCGAGGCAAGAGAGCGGGGCTCCGATACAACGCTGCTCTTCGTCTCCCATGACCGTTCGCTCGCCACGCGCTTCGATCAGACGCTTTCGATCGAGACGCTCAACCGGCAGGCGCGCGCGGCCGAACTGGCGACGCAATGATGTTGCTGTGGCTCGCCTTCAAGTCCCTGCGTGCGCGCTTCGTGACCACAGGACTGACGGTCTTCTCCATCGCGCTCTCGATCATGCTGCTGGTCGGCGTGGATGCCCTGCGCAACGGGGCCCGGGCAGGCTTCGCGGGCACCGTCTCGCATACCGATCTCATCGTGGGTGCGCGCGGCGGCGACCTTCCGCTGCTCCTCTCGACCGTCTTCCACATCGGCAACGCCTCGAACAACATCTCGTGGGAGACCTATCAGCACTTCGCCCATCATCCCGCCGTCGCATGGACGATCCCGATCTCCATGGGAGACTCTTTTCACGGCTACCGTGTGGTCGCGACGGACGAGAACCTGTACGCACACTACCAGTATCGCGGCGGACAATCGCTTCGCTTTGCCGAGGGTCACGCGCCCGCGGCGCTCTTCGACGTTGCGCTCGGAGCCGAGGTCGCGAAACATCTAAATCGACACATCGGCGAGAAGCTTGTGCTCGCGCACGGGATTGAGGAGCACTCAATCCTCAACCATGACAGCACTCCCTTCACGGTGGTCGGGATACTTGCGCGAACGTCCACGCCGATCGACGATGCGCTGTACATCACGCTGCTTGGCGATGAAGCAATGCACTTTGGTTGGTCGGATGGAACACCGCCGGCAATCGGCGAGGCGGCTCCTCCGCTCGATCCTTCGAAGCTAAAGGTCGACGAGGTCACCTCCTTCCTGCTGGGAACAAAGTCTCGCATCAGCACGCTCTATCTCGAGCGCGAGATCAACACGTATAAGCCCGAACCACTGACCGCCATTATCCCGGCGTACACGCTTCAGGAGCTATGGACTTTGCTCGATTACGCGGATGGAGCGCTTTCTCTGGTCTCGGCAGCCGTGCTGGTGGTTGGTCTGCTCGCCATGGTGGCTGCGCTCTACACGGCGCTGAATGAGCGTCGGCGCGAGATCGCGATTCTGCGCGCAATCGGCTTGCACGCGCCGCAGATCTTCACGCTTTTCATCTTTGAAGCTATCCTCATCGCGCTCGCAGGAACCCTGCTGGGCATGGCCGCGGTGTACGCGCTGGTGTTTGCGTTGCGGACGACAATCGAAAGCCGCTTCGGGTTGCCGGTGGTTCTAAGCGGCGTCTCGCCACGCGTCGAACTGTATGTGGTCGCAACCCTGGTGTGTGCGGGGATCCTTGGAGCCATCCCGGCCTGGCGTGCCTATCGCAACTCACTTGCAGACGGGTTGAATGTCTAAGTTGAGTGGAGACTAGGGCTCGTTCGGGGGTTGGACATTGCCCTGGTGGATGTCAATGTCGAGATGGCTCGTACGAATTGTGACTCTGGCGCCACCGCCGCGGACAGTTCCCTGGACGGTTTGACTGCCGTTCTGCGAGGTGGAGTCCAGACCCAGGTCGGTGTCGATGCGGCCTCCGTGGGTGGAGGCGTCGAGGGTGAGGCCGGCATGTTCGGGGACGGTGAGGGTGACGGCTCCATCTCGATTTTCCACGTCGATGCTGCCTAGTGGCGCGGAGCTGGTGACATTGACGCTGCCTCTGCTGTTCGTGATAGAGACGTCGCCGGCGACCCGGTCGAAGGAGACGTTGCGGCTGGAGGTACGAACGGAAAGGGGGCCGACGACCTGGCTTCCGGTGAGCTCGGACTCCGGACTGATGTCCACCTGGCCGAGGAGTTGGCCGAGCGTCAGCTGGGTGCGGCGGGTGCGGAAGGCCACAGGACCGTGAAGGCGCTCAAGGTGGGTGTTGCCGAAGAACTCGCCCTCAAGGCTCACCTGGCCGTGGACGCCGGTGAGGTTGAGGTCCTGGGCATGGCCGCGCACGATGACGTCTCCGGTAATGTCCGACGCGGTGAACGAAGAATCATTGTGACTCATCTGGGCATTGACGGCTCCAGTGATGTCTTTGCAGGTGATGTCGCCATGATCGGCAGTGATGATGACGGGAGCGTGCAGGGCGGAGACGTCGACCGAGCCGTGCTGGGCGTTGAG
>CAXTQE010000076.1:15626-17559 GCA_964246225.1 uncultured Acidobacteriaceae bacterium
GGCCCCGGAGCTGGGGAGAGTGATCGTGAGGTCGGCCGAGGCACCGACAAGTCTGGGGATGGTGACCTGGAGGGTGCCGCCGGCGAGCGAGATTTGCGGGTCGAGTTGCTGCTCCTCCTGGCTCGCGTCGGAATCGGAGTCGGTGTAGATCTGCTTGTTGGCCACGACGTGAATCTGGCCGTCCTCTGCGGAACCTATGAGAGTGATATTTCCGTGGGGATTGTCGACGTTGAGGCGGGTTCCCAAGGGGAAGGCAGTGTCGACCGTCTTGGTGGACTCATGCTTCTCTGCCAGCAGCTGCTCGAACTCGCCCAGACCGAGGTGGACGTCGTTGCCAAACAGATTGCGGACCTCGCGAACGCTGTGAGTTCCCGTGCCAAAGAGGGCAAGCGCGATCAGGAGCAGCGTGGCTCCGGCGCCAAGGCGGCGGGGCACGGCGGGAGTGCTCTCGCTCAGCAGAAAGAAGTCGCAGGCCCACTCGAGGAGCAGAAACAAACCGGCAAAGAGCAACAGCAGAGGCCACCAGCGGCCGTACCAGGAAAGAAACGTCGCAAGCGGAGGATGGCCGGCGCGGATGAGCAAAGCGGTGACGCCAAGGGCGAGAAGCAGCAGCGGGGCAAGGAGGGAGGTGCGGCGAAGGTTGCGTCGTTGCTGGCTAGAGAAAGAACGGGCCTGTCTTCGGGCGAAGCGCTCCTGCTTCCATTGCATGCGCCCGTGCCTGCGGGCGGCGCGAGCCTGCTCGCGTGCGTTACCGGCGGCCGGCGAAGCAAAAGGCGGCCCTTGCGGTGGGACCGGAGGCGGAAAACCGGCCATTTAGCGCCTCTCCCGGAAGCCGGGACCGGGTTGCTGGGAGAGATCGGTCGTTAGCGGAGGCACTGCCAGCGGAGGCACGGGCGGCACGGAGCTCGCGGCCGGAACGGTACGCTTGAGCAGGAGCAGAAATCCGGCAAAGATAATGATCCAGGGCCAGCTATAGGACCAGCGCAACAGACTGAGTGCATCGAGCAGCACAAGGGTGCCGATCAGCACGAGCCAGGCCGAGGGGGTCAGCGCACGAAGGGTACGGAGTCGATAGTTGTAGGCATCGGCAGGATGCTGGAGCGCCTGAGGGCTGGTGAAGCGGCGGGTGAAGACCCATGCTCCGAGGCCAATCAGCCCAAAGCCGACCAGGACGTGTCCGGAGACATCATGGAAGACGCCGGTCGTTCCGAGCAGAAAGACGGCTCCGAGAATCATGAGGCCGATCGCGCCCGTGGGAAAGCGGCTGACGGGCGCAGGAGAAAGCGGCGGAGCATCGATATGCGGTCCATAGGGCGGCGCGACGGGAGGGTAGCTGGACGCGGCAGGAGGCTGAGGCGGCCAGGACTGGGCGTGGGGCTGGTAGGCGGCGGAGGCAGAGTCTGGCACGAAGGCTGGATTGGTTGCATAGGATGGAGTGTCCACAGGCGCGCCCCAGGAGGCCATCGGCTCCGGAGCGTGGTAGACGGCCTCCTCAGAGGGCATGGGTGGAACGTACGGGGGAGCGTAGGGAGGAGTTTGCGCGGGGCCCGGGGCAGGTCGAATGCTCTCGGAAGCGCGGCGGAGATTGGCATCGAAGCCAAGACGTTCCCCGATCTCATTCAAACCAAAAGGGTTGGGCAGAGGTGTGCCGTCGCGGCGGGCCTTGGCCGTGTGATGAGCTTCGATGGCCATGTAGAAGATCCAGCCGGACAAGAGGACACCGAAGACTTCGCTGATGTGGGAAAGGCTGACGAGCACTGCAAAGATGAACAGGTGGGCGATGCCTTTCGCGTACTGCTCGTTGTACATGGCTCCCACCCCGGGGATCAGCCCGAGAAGCGCGGCCAGGGGAGGGTTGGGCGGCCCCGCGGAGGGCGACATCCGGGGGAAGAATGGATTGCCGGGGTTGACCGGTTGGTAGGCGGGACCGGCA
>CAXTQE010000077.1:0-6505 GCA_964246225.1 uncultured Acidobacteriaceae bacterium
TGCCAAACAGCTCCTTCACCATCTGCTGGATCTTGGGCATGCGGGTCTGTCCGCCGACCAGGACCACCTCATCAATCTTCGAAGGATCAACGCCTGCATCCTTCATCGCCTGCTTGCACGGTCCAATCGACTTCTGCAACAGATCGTCCACCAGCGACTCGAGCTTGGCGCGGGTCAGGTTGCGTACCAGGTGCTTCGGTCCGCTTGCATCCGCAGTAATAAAGGGAAGATTGATCTCCGACTCCTGGGCCGTCGAGAGCTCAATCTTGGCCTTCTCCGCGGCGTCCTTCAGACGCTGCAAGGCCATCTCATTGCCCTTCGCCGTCAGGTCCAGACCGGTGTCGGACTTGAACTCCGAGATCAGCCAATCCACGATGCGCTGGTCGAGATTGTCGCCGCCCAGATGCGTATCGCCGTTGGTCGACTTCACCTCAATCACGCCTTCGCCGACCTCGAGGATCGACACATCGAACGTACCGCCGCCGAAGTCGTAGACCGCAATCGTCTCGTCCTTCTTCTTGTCCAGCCCGTAGGCGAGCGCAGCCGCTGTCGGCTCGTTCACAATCCGCTTCACGTCCAGGCCAGCGATGCGTCCGGCATCCTTGGTCGCCTGGCGCTGCGCGTCGTTGAAATACGCCGGCACCGTGATGACTGCTTCGGTGACCGAGGTGCCAAGATAATCTTCCGCCGCCTTCTTCAGCTTCTGCAGAATCATCGCCGAAACTTCAGGCGAGGTGTACTCCTTGCCCTGGGCGGAGATGGCGACGTTGTCGCCCTTCTGCACCACCTTGTACGGCACCATCTTCATCTCGTCGCCGACCTCGTTCATGCGGCGACCCATAAAGCGCTTGACCGAGAAGATCGTGTTTTCGGGATTGGTGATGGCCTGACGCTTGGCTACCTGACCCACCAGCCGCTCGCCGGACTTCGTAAAGGCCACAATCGAAGGCGTCGTTCGTCCACCCTCTTCGTTCGCGATAACCTTGGGCTCGCCGCCTTCCATCACGGCCACGCAGCTGTTGGTCGTGCCCAGGTCGATTCCGATAATCTTTGCCATTTGGTAACTCCTCAGAGACTTCTTTCGGGCCAGAAAGCCCGGATTACGCGTTCAACATCTTTAGTTATACGATGTGAGCGTAGTTGTGTCAAGTTTCTTTAGCTGGAATGTACCTCTCCAGGAGCTATGGCGGCGTGGAGGTAGTTCCGGGGCTCGTCGGATTGGTCGTCGCGCCAGTTGCAGGGCTGGTCGTCGGACTAGTAGCGCCTACCGAAGGTGTGCCCGATCCAGTCGCTTGACCTGGAGACGTCAGACTCGACGCACTTCCGAGGCTGCTGGCCGAACTCGAAGACACGCCTCCGCCCAGCAGATTCGCCTTGGCGTAGAGCTGCTCGATGCGCGGGTCGTACAGGAACTCCCACGTTTGGTACGTCGTTTGGTCGTTGATCGCCAGCATTGCGTCGCCAGACTTCGAGCTGCCGATACCCATGATCGCGCCTCCCGTGCCCGTTGCGTCGGTGGCGTTCTGGCTGGACACGCCTGAGCCGGCCGTCCCCGTACCGGTTATCCCGCTCGCCGTGGTCGCTCCGGGCAGCCCCGATCCGGTGGTTGGGCTCGCGGTGCCGGTTGAAGCGCCACTGCTGGTCGAACCAAAGGTCCCCGTCGAGCCTATTCCAAACGCGCTTGAGCTTCCGCCTGCCATGGTGGAACCGCCGAAGGTAGAGCCGCTTGCATTGGTTCCACCGAAGGCAGTTGTGCTGCCCGTCGTGGCCGCCGCCGAGCCTCCACTAGTCGGGCTTACCATGCCGGCCGCCGACCCGAGCCCTGCCTGCAGCCCAGGCAGATCCTGCCCGAAGAACCCCTTCACCTTGGTCTTGTTCTCGCCCACATGAATCAGGCGCCAGTCGTCCTTGCCGGTCAGCGGGTCCAGATATTTTTCGCGTAAAAACCGCTGATGATTTGTGTTTTCCAGCTGCTCGATCGAACTCGGGTAGTGGTTGAATTTTTTGTAATACATCCGGATCGCCCGCACATACTGATTCGCCCGGTGCTGCGACTCAATCTCCTTCTCGCGCTGCATCTCGCGCGCCACCCGGGGAGCCGCCACGGTCAGGGCCAGAAGCACCAAAAACACCAGCACGATCGCCCCAACCAGCAGAAAGCCCTCGTCGCCGCGCTCACCCTGTTTGGTCACGGACACCGCCTAGTTCCCCAGCAGCGGCAGCGTCTGCTTGTTGTTGTTGGGAATATCCTCGACCAGAATCGAGTTCAGCGCGATCGAAACGACGCGGTACTTGCGCTGCACCACGTCGCCCTGCGAGGCGAGAAACACATCGTCGCCGTTCAGCAGAAACGCCCTCCGGGAGCCATTGGCCGCCGTAGCTGTCCCAAAAAACTTCAGGTTGATCGGCGGAGGCGGAGGAGGCCCCTGGTTCACGACCTGTTGGCTCACCGGCGTCAGGTTCGGACGTGGAGGAAACTTTGGCTGGACCACGGCGATCGCCTTTACCGCCGCTGCTTCCGCCCCGGCCGCGAAGATGTTGCGTCCGCTGCCCCGGTAGACCAGCGACTCGGTCGCGAGCATCGCCTCGGTATGCAGTGTCGGGTCAAGCTGCGCCGCCGTCGTCCCAAGCTTCTGCGCCGGTGAGCCCTTGCTGCTGGCTGCCGGTGCCGCGACTGCCACCGGGACAGGAGCCGGAGGAGGAGCGGACGGCCCGCCAAACAGCTCGTTATAGATCACGCCCAGCGCAATCAACCCGAAGAATCCGGCCACCACCGCCAGCCGCAGCTTCTTCTTGTCCTCGGTGCCGACCTTCATTGCGGGCCTCCCGACTGGGCCGCCGCAGCCTTCGCGGCCTGTGCGTCCAGATCCTTGTCGAGCGCCGAAGAGGGGGAGTTCTCGACCGCCGCCGTTTGCACCTCGCCCGGCGCCAGCCCGCGCAGGTAGGTCGTCAGCCGGATGCGGAGGTTCACCGTGCCGCTCTGCTGGCCGGTCAACGTCACGCCATTGATCACGAAAAATACGCGGTCGCGCTCCAACCCGTTGAGAAACAGCACCAGCGAACGATAGTCGCCGGTCAGCGAAGCATCCATCCTCACCTCGGTCAGCTGGCTCACACCCTGGGCCGCGACCGCCGCTTGCGCGTAGTTCACATGGGTCAGCCGCACGCCTTGCCGCTTGGTCAGGGCGCCGAGCTCGCTTAGCACCTCGGAGTAGCTCACCGGCAGCCGGTCAGCGTAAAAACGGTCCGCCTCCTGGCTGGCTCGCGTCAGCTTCATGTCCAGCCCTTCAAGCGGCCTGGCCTGGATCTGGGCCGTCTTCAACGCAACCTGCTGGCTGGCCACCGCGTCCGCATCCTGGCCCTTCGCCTGCTGCCACAGAAGGCCCATCTGCAGGACGAGATAGAGATTGGTCAGGACGACGACCGCCAGGCCCGCGTAGTGCAGGGAAAGCGGCGTCAGCCAGTCGCGGCTCCGTTCCCGAAGGTTCGCCGTCGAGCTCGCCAGCGGCGTCATCGCGCACCCGCCTTACGGTCGTGAGATCTGTCCGGTCCGGCCGCCGAAACCCGCGCTGCAGCAGGAGCGAGCGGGTTGTAGCCGCTGAAGATTTCAAACTCGACGCCATTGCCTGACGCATCATTCGCGGTCGCACTGACGGTTCGTACGCCGCCCGTCGTCTGAGCCGCGCCCTGTCCAAGCGCCTTCGCCTTTTCCGCCGTCAGCGCCGACTCACCCGCCAACCGCGGCCCGACAAACCGCTGCGATCGCTCCAGATTCCGCACCAGCTGGATCGCCCGGTCCCGGTCCCCGGTCACGCGCAGCCGGATCGACACGTCGCCCTCCTTCGAGATCACCGGGTCGATGCTCGTAACCTGGATTCCTGCCGGAACCATCTGCTCCAGATCCATCATCACCGCCGTCCAGCTGAACGCCTTGTGGGCAAACAGCGCGTTCAGGAACTGCGACCGCTCCAGCACGCCCAGGTTTTGCGGCTGACGCATCCGTGCTTCGTTCGCAGCGCGCTGCCGGTCGTAGGCCGCCGTCCGCGCCTTCAACGCGTTCATCTGCTGAGCCGCGGCAGCCGCCCGCACACTGAGCCCGTACACGTAGAACCCCAACAGCAGCGCCAGCAGCGAAAGCCCGGCGATCGCCAGACGCAGCTTGGCATAGAGCGGCCGAAGCTCAACAAACGGGCGTGTCGCGAGATTGATCGAGATGCGCATCGGCTTAGCTCCGCAACGCTCCCCGGACTCCGGCCATCCAGCCGTGCGGCACGCGGGTCGAGGCCGCCCCTGCGCCCAGCATCGCCGGCTCAATCATCTCGCGAATCCGAATCTCGTCCCGCGTGAATCCGGCGCTCATCAGCAACGCGCCCAGCGACTCCGCGCCCAGCGTTCCGGCCGTCAGCACTTCGCCCGGAGGCAGACGCAGCGTGTCTTCAAAGTAGGCCGTCGCCACGCTGATGGCCTGCGTCACTTCGCGCGCCGCCGCCGACATACGCTGCGGTTCCAGGCCGGGAGCATCCGCCACCGACGACGACGTCACAATCGCCTCCGCCAGCGCCTCTGCTTCTACCTCCGCCGCAATCTCATCCGCGAGCTGCTGCGTCGTGGCCGCCGCTTGCGGAGACAGATCCTCGTCCTCAAGCACGCCGTAGCCCTGGAGCGGCTGTTGCCGGGCCCACTCGCCCGACGAACTTTCCACGTCCACCAGCGGCAGCGCCAGCAGCTCCGACGGAACCGTAGGAACAAACGCCTCGACCGGCACCACCGGCGTCTCATGCAAACCCTCCGCCGCGAGGTCGACCGTGCGATGCAGCAGCAGCAGCCCCGCCTGCACAATCGCCGTCGTCACCGAGGTCTCCCCGGCATTGACCAGGAGCGCGGCTGCGTCCATCGGGATCATCCCCGCGCACGCGGCCAAGGTCGACGGCAACACCGCCCCCGGCTCAAAACCCGCCTCGCGGACCACTGACTCGTACTCCGCCAACACGTCCTTCGGCACCGCGACCGCCAGCACCCGCACCAGATCCTTGGTCGCCGACATGATCTGATAGCTCACCAGAGCGTCTTCTGCGTCGAACGGCAACGACTTCTTCAACCGGAATCGCACCACCGGCAGCGCATCCACCGGCTTCGGCGGCAGCGTGTCGAAGTCCAGCAGCAGCACACGGGCCGCCGCGTCGGGAATCACCAACGTTGTATCCCGCTCCTTCAGGGCAACCGCCTCGAGCGCCTTTCGCACCGCAGCCACTGTGGCTGGCCGTCCGGGAACATTGCCGGCCTTCAAACCGGGAACCACCACTCCCTCCGGAAACACCGAGTAGGAGATCGCGGCAAGCACAGCTTCCGCATCCTCGGCACGCGCCGCCACCACGCCCTCAGGGCGGATTTCGATCGCCAGCCGAGGACGAGTCCCAAGCGATGTAGGAAGAATTGCCATGTCTCTCTAGACTACCCTCCCGTCCGCATAGTGTCGGCGCCTCTTCTCCAGCCAGTCATCTCCAGAAACGGCGAGATCGGCAACTTTGGCTGACCGCCATACAGAGAACGACCTACCAAGTTCTCTCCAACTCTCCTACAAGGTAGGGTCATGCAGCCACTTCAAACGCCTGCACATGCGTGGTCGGCTGTGGAATCGGCAAGCCTTGCTCCCTCATATCCTCAATCCACATTTCAAGCCCGGTCTTCGCATTCTGCTGAACCTCTTCGAGCGTGGTGCCAGACACTAAAATAACGGGAAGATCGGGAAAGTATCCTCCCCAAGTTCCATCTTCTGCTTGTTCAAAGAACGCCGTGTAGTGGGCCATCAGAGTAACTCCGCTTGCTTCAAAATAGCCTTCTCAATCCCAATCTTGACATCTCCGCCGAGCCCATGAGCCGGAACGATCACGGTGCCCTCCTTCGTCGGATGCCGATACTTCTGGTGGCTACCCTTTGTGCTTACCAAGTACCATCCATCTGCTTCAATCCTTTTGATGATGTCCCTAAACTTCATCGTTAGGCGTCATCGCCCAGCCTCGATGAAGGTCACCTTGTTGATCTCTTTCAGCGTCGTTACCCCGTCACGCACACGATCGAGCGCCGAATCGCGCAAAAACGCCATCCCCTTATCTCGAGCTTTTTTCCGGATCTCCGAGCCCGGCTTCTTGGCCAGCAACATCTCGCGGATCTCGTCATCGAGCTCCAGCAGTTCGTGGATCGCCGAGCGCCCGCGAAAGCCCGTGTCCGCACACTCCATGCAGCCCGCCCCTTCGCGGAAGTGGAAGCCGCGCCACTCGTCCGGCTCGAGGCCGCTCGCCAGCAGCTCGGCGTCGGAGTAGAGCACGTCGCGCACACAAAACTCGCACACCGTACGCACCAGCCGCTGGGCCAGAATGCAGTTCAGCGCGGAAACGAAGTTGTACGGCTCAACCCCCATGTTCAGAAAGCGCCCCAGCACGTCGACCACGTTGTTTGCGTGCACGGTCGTGAACACCAGGTGGCCCGTCAGCGCGGAGTTGATCGC
>CAXTQE010000077.1:6605-17535 GCA_964246225.1 uncultured Acidobacteriaceae bacterium
TACGGCTCCTTGATGTATCGCCGAAACCGCACCAGGTCCTTGTCCGCAAATCCAACCACGTCCAGCGAGAGCTTGGTGAACTTCTCGCTCATCGACTCCTTATCCAGCACGCGGAGCACGGCATTTTCGCCATGCACTGTCGGCATAATCGACACGCGGAAGTCGATCAGCCGCCCCTTGTACCGCACCCGGAAGCGTCCATCCTGCGGCACGCGCCGCTCCGCAATGTCCAGCTCAGACATGACTTTAATACGCGAAAGAATCGTCTGGTGGTGCTCGCGCGCAATCGGCGCCATCGCCTTCTGCAACACGCCGTCGATGCGGTACTTCACAATCAGCGAGTCATCCTGCGTCTCAAGGTGAATATCCGACGCGCGGCGCTCCAGCGCAGTAAAGATCGTGGTGTCCACCAGGCGGATGATCGGAGAGATATCCTCGCCCGCCGTCAGCCGCTCCATCGAGATACTCTCGTCGGAGTTCTCTTCGGACGAAAGCACATCGAACGCGAGGCCCTCGGACGCCTCATCGAGCACACGCTGCGACTGCTCCGTCTTCTTCAGCAGATCCGTAATCTGCGACAGCGTCGCCACCCGCGTCACCAGCCGCGTACCCAGCAGCCCCGAAATCTCATCCAGCACCATCAGCTTCGAGGGGTCCGAGACCGCAATCGCCAGCCGCCCCCCGGCCTGCTCCAGCGGCACAAAGTTATAGCGAAACATCATATCCACCGGCACACTTTTGAACAGCTCGTGCTGGATCTTGAAGTTCTTCAGATCCACAAACTCCGAGTGGTACCGCCGCGCCAGCGCCTTCGCGCGATCCGTCTCGTCAAGCGCCGGTTCATTCACAGGGTAAGGAATTGCGATCGGGGTGGCCATAAACAATAAGACTCCGCTTGCTCTAACACGTTAGGGAGCAACTACCAGATGCACTCTACCTCTTTCGAGGCATGGATCCCTTGATCGGCAGTTATCAACGGCACTCCATGCACTACAGCCGTCGCCCCGATAATCCGATCAGCCGGATCCCGCGGGAATTTCTGAGTGAACAGCATCGACCGTGCCGCGATTGCACCAGTCAGTGGAACCACCCGGAAGCTTTCCTCGATTCGCCGCAGATGATCCATAAGCGGACCCCTCAGCTTCAGCCGTCCACGGGTCGCAACCATCGCCACCTCCCACAAGGTATGTCCGGCAATCGCAACGCCCTTACTTTCCCGGCTCACCTGACGGATCGTATCTGCCGCGCGCTCTGACAGCCGGCTCTTGTCCGTCAGCAGCCAAAGAAGTACTTGCGTGTCGAGCAGGATCATTCGACGCTGGCCAGCAGCGCCCGCTCAAATTCGTCCAACTCCTCATCCGTATAAAGCGGGGCTAGAATTTCGCCGACGATCTCCATGCCCGGAAGACGAAAGGCATCCAGCGGATCGACATCTTTTGAAAGATCCAGCGGCACAAGCTTCGCCACCGGCTTCCCGTTCTTCGTCACCAGCACCGGCTCCCGCTTCGCCTGCACCTCGTCCATCACTGCCAGGCACTGTGCCTTGAACTTCGCCGCCGCCATGGTCCTCATCGAGATCGCCTCCAATGTGGTCACTATAGCATGGTCACATTTGGCGTTACTGCCCTCCGTTTGCGCTCAGGCTGAAGATCGGCAGGTACAGCGCAATCAGGATGATCACGACGACCAGACCCATCACCACCAGGATCAGCGGCTCAATCAGGCTCATCGCCGCGGTCAGGTTGGTCTGGACGTCCTCTTCAAAGAACTCCGCCACCGAGTTCAGCATCTGCGGCAGCGCGCCGGTCGACTCGCCCACCTCAATCATCTCGACTGCAAGCTCCGGGAAGACCTTGGTCGATGCCAGCGAGACCGACAGACCCTTGCCTTCACGCACCGTCTCGACGGACCGAAACACCGCCCGGCTGATCTGCCGCGAGTCGATCGCCTTTGCCGCCGTTTCAAGCGAAGGCACCAGCGGCAGCCCGCCCGTCAGCAGCGTCGAAAGCGTCCGCGCAAACAGCCCCACCTGGTACTTCAGCCAGACATTGCCAAACACCGGAAGCGCGATCCGCACCCGGTCCACCACCGTCGCACCCGCCTCCGTCTTGGTCCACCGATAGAAGAGAAACAGCAGCACCGCCACCACCACGCCTGCGTAGATCCCGTAGCTCTGCGCGTAGTGCCCGGAGGCCAGCAAAAAGACCGTCAGCGCGGGAAGCGTGGTTCCCAGCTGGTCATAGAGCTTCGCAAACTGCGGCACCACAAACGTAATCAGGAAGATAAACAGGCAGATCACCATGATGATCAGCAGCGAGGGATAGATGAGGCTGGCCTGCAGCTTTTTGCGAAACGTTAGCGACACCCGCTGGAAATCGAGAAAGCGCTGCAGCACCTCTTCAAGATTGCCCGAGCGCTCGCCCGCGAGCAGCGTCGTCGTATAGACGATCGGAAATCCTCCCTGCGCCTCAAACGCCGCCGAGAGCGACTCACCCGTCTTCACCCGCGTGGCGACGTCTTCTAGTTGGCCCCGAAAGTTAGCGATCTTCTGCCGTCGCCCCAGCAACTCCAGCGACCCCAGGATCGGCAAACCCGCGCGGATCAGCGTCAGAAACTGCTGGTTGAAGATCAAAAATGTCTCGAGCTTGACCTTCTTCTTGCGACTGTCGCCACCGAGCAGGCCCTTCGCCTTCACCGAGTAGACAAAGTAGCCTGACTGCGTAAAGCGCGCCCGCAGTTCCTCAGCCGTTGCCGCGGCGTGCGTCTGCTCCTGCACCCTGCCCCGCTCATCCGCCAGCCGTATCGTGTACTCAGTCACCCACACTCCAAGGGGAAAGCTAAATCACGTCTTAGACGACCGCCGATGGACTTAAGGTGCCCTCATGATCTCTACACGGAGAAAGTCGCCCTCCCGTACAGTCGTCAGTGCTCCTTTTATGGATGCGGCACTACAGTCCACATCAGGCCAGTACGTGCTCGAGAGCAAGATGATTGGGATGCGGCGTGAAGTGTGGTTCTGCTGGTAAGCAATGCCCTGATCACCCGTAACAAAGACTTCAAAGTTCGCAGCTTCCGCGCTTTGGATCAATAAACCGTTCGATAGCTGGGCCCAGCCCATCTGCGCAGCCGTGGTAACCAGGTGCGGACCAAGCCGTGTTCTCAGCTTCCGCGGTACGTTATGGTCAAAGAGCACACGCAAACCTCACGCGGCCATGCGGTGTCGCTGTGTGGCAAACTCAATCACTTTACGAACCTTGGCGCGCGGCAAAGTGAATAACGAGGCTATTTGGCCTACGCTGAACCCGCCCGCGGCGTGTTCAACGACGCTCTCCGGAGTCACCCGAGAACCTGAAATCACGGGAACTCCACCCATCCGTCCCGGCACTTGCTCAACACACTTGCACCCGCTCCAGTCCATTCACGCACCTCGGACCCTATGACTTCTTCCACCAACAGCAAAGGCGCTCAACCTGAAAGTAGAGCGCCTTTCTGCTTGTTCCAGTCAAGACTAGACGCTGAAGCTTGAGCCGCATCCACAGGTGCTCTTCACCGTCGGGTTGTCGAATTTGAACCCGGCAGCTTCAAGCGTTTCTACGTAGTCGACCGTGCAGCCGTTCAGATACATAGCGGAGGTCGCGTCGACAAAGACCTTCAGGTCGTCGAAGCGTAGGACCTTGTCCATCATGCCACTCTGGTTTTCAAAGGACATCGAATACTGAAATCCGGAACAACCTCCGCCCACCACGCCGATGCGCAGCCCGGCAGGAAGCGGATCCTGCGTCGCCATAATCTCGCGAACCTTGCCGATCGCCGCATCCGTCAGCTTGACCGGCAGAGCCGGTACGGATGCTGGAGCCTCAACGACCTCGGGAACAACAACAGATGTAGACATATCGAAATCTCCTTGAAACGCCTGACCCTCCCAGTGTAGCTGGGCACACGGACTGCAGCAACCGTCTTCTATAAGATGTGGCAGGCGCCAGAGCGATGCACGCACATCCCCTTCCAGGAGCCGCCGCAACGTTCGCGCATAATAAGCTATGTCTCTGCTCTACTTCCTGGCCGACGCCTTCATCAACACCTTCGGCATCACGCAGCCCACGGAGCAAACCCGCAGGCAGGCAGCCCTCTTCATCGGAGGCCTGCTGCTCCTGCTGGTGGTAACCGTCGCGGTGGTTGGATTCCTGCTCCATGGCATTTTGGGATAGCTTTCCCAAAACGGGAAATTTGGAAATAAATTCGTTGCAAAATGAGACAGTAAAGCTATGCTTCTCCTGCGAGACGACCCGAAGTTGTAGAAGCTTCTGCAACCCAAGTCTCGGATCCCGTACTCACCCCATTCGGGGATGGAGAATTGCCATGACTCTAAATCCTGTTCTACTCACTCTCTGGGCGGTCCTCTCCGCCTGTTTTATCGCCCTGCTCATCTACCGCAGCCAGCTGACCCGCTATGAAGATGAGAAGCTTTACCTCAACGAAGGCGAAGTGCGCCAGCAGGAGAGTCACCGTTCCCTCGTCCGCCGCATCAACCACGTTCAACCGGTCGTTCGCGTTATCGGCGGAGCCGCCAGCCTCGTAACCCTATGCGCGGTCGGTATTTACGTCTGGAACGCCTGGCAAACCATTCAGTAACGCCCGAGACGCTCACCATTTCGTGATCCGCCCCGGACCCCTCTTCGTGGCGGATCGTCTCTTTCCTCTTCCCTGCTTCTCTACCGTTCGCTGTCCAGGTGCGTCATCGCCTGCTTGTCATAACGGGTGCCGGCGACCTCGCTTGCCGGTACCGCCTGCTCGAGAGCCTCCAGCTCCGCTTCGCTCAACTTCAGTTCCATCGCCCCAAGCATCTCTTCCACCTGCTTCACCGTGCGCGCGCCCAGGATCGGCACAATCTGCTCCCCGCGGCTCAACACCCAGGCAATGGCCATCTGCACCGGCGAGACTCCGCGTCCGGCTGCCACCTCCTGCAAGGCAGCCGCGAGCGTCTGATTCTTAATAAGGTTTGCCCCCGTAAAGCGCGGCAGAAACCTGCGGAAGTCCGACTTCTCGGTGGGCAGAGCCCCCGTGAGCAGACCGCGGCCAAGCACTCCATACGCCGTAACGCCAATGCCCAGCTCCTTCAGCCCCGGAAGAATCTTCGCCTCCATGCCGCGCGTCGGCAGCCCATACTCCAGCTGAACGTCCGTAATCGGGGTTACCGTCTGCGCTCGCCGCGCTGTCTCGACGCTGATCTCGGAGAGTCCGGCCTGCCGCACAAAACCCTGCTTGACCATCTCGGCCACGCCGCCCATCATCTCCTCGATGGGGATTTTGTCGTCGAGGCGCGCCGGCCGGTAGATGTCGATCTCGCGCACGCCGAGGCGAACGAGCGAGTAGGCCAGAAAGTTCTTGACCGCCGCCGGTCGTCCCTCAAAGCCCGACCAGGCACCGGAGGGTGTGCGCATCGCGCCAAACTTCACGCTGAGGACTACCTTCTCGCGGGCCGCAGAGCCTAACTCCCGCAACGCCCGCCCGATCAGCAGCTCGTTGTGCCCCATCCCGTAGAAGTCGCCGGTGTCGATCAGCGTGATACCACCGGCAATGGCCGCGTGGATCGCCCTCACCGACTCCGCGTCGTCGGTCGTCCCATACATGCCGGACATCCCCATGCAGCCGAGACCGATCGCCGAAACTGCCTGATTTCCAAGCTGACGCTGAATCATAAAAGACCTCCCAGGGTCCGATCTTATGGGACGCCTGACATGGAACGACCAGGAGTTGTTTCCTCCCGGCCGCTTGTGCGTGACGCGGAAAAATTATGCGGTGTACGTGGAAGACGACACGCGCCCGCCGCGGCCGGTCCAGTTGGTGTGGAAGAACTCACCTCGCGGCTTGTCGAAGACAGCAACCCTATACCCGTGGTCGTTCATGTTCAACACAAGGTTCTGCCCCATACGGCAAGCCCAATCAGGACCATATCGCAGCTTCCCTGTCCCATCGCGTCTCCTCATAGAACGACTCTTCCGCAGAGCGTGCGCGCGGAGCGGAGCATGCTGCTAGCCGCAACCCTAATCCTGATTCGCTCAATGGAAAAACAAACGATACCACTGCTGCCTGCGCGGTCTTCGGCAAAGGTTCGAGCCTCTGCCCTGCAGCATCTCGCGAACGGTGGCCAACCGGCGCGGCGTTACTGGGCACCCGAAGCGTCCGCCGGATGCCCCGCAGCCCGCACTCCCGGCTTGCGTCCATAGCGCAGGATCAGGCCCTCATTGGTTGTCTCGACAGACGTGATGAACCCTTGCAGATGCGCAATCTGTTCCGGAAAAAACGACATCCGGTTGTCCTCGACCCGAATCCCGTCTACGCCTTTCAGCTTCAGCATCGACGCCAGATCTTCCCCCACCATCTTCATCAACGCCTCTACCGGAATGCCATCCGCCTTGATCTGGTTCGCGTTCAGCAGCAGCGCCGTGCCATCGGTCGTCACCGGGCCCGAAATGGTGAACTGGATCGTCATCAGCTTCGTCATGCTTCCACTCAGCGTTGCCCTGCCCGGGCTATTGCTAATCTTCAGGTTCTTGATCCTGCCGTCGGTCCGCCCCAGCTTCTCGGAGAACACACGCGTCAGGCTCTCGTTGCTGACAAAGATCTCCGCGCGCGAAACCCTCGTCATCTTGGTGTAACACTCCGGAGCCTTGCTCCCCTGCGGCACCAGAGACGCCACAAAGTGATGCAGATCGAACGTGACGCCCGGCTGCGAGCTATAGGAGCCTGACTCCATCGCGATATGCGAGACCTGCGAAGGACAAGCACTCTGGGCCCGGAGCGCGCCGGCACACAAGAGAAAAGCCGCAAGCCGCATAGCAATCTTCATGGCTCAACCTCAGCACTTGTCAGGGGAGGGTTAGACAGGCCCGGAAAGTCTATCCCAGAACGTCACTCGCATTCCCAGAAGACTTTTGTCATCCTTCAGGGTCTGGAAGCGGGAGCCCACAGCCGCGCGTCCAGCGAACGTGGAAAGCGCAGCACCGCCGCCCACTCGCCGTTCCGCGACGCCTGCCAAACCACATCGCCGTGCAGCAGCTCAGCGATCTGCCGAGGGTTCAGATCGCGATGAAAGTCGAAGAAGCGTGTGTCACTCCCCTCCGTGGTGTGGCTCAGTGAGAAGTGACCCGGCAGCGGCACCCACTTGGTCGAAAACACCAGTGCCGTGTCGTAGGCTCCGGGGTCCTGCGCGGCATGCTCGATCTGCTCGCGATCGAAGTCGTCGATCGCCACCGTTTTGATCGGCCGGCTCGTGTAGCCAAGCTCCGGATGCTGCATCTCCGCCGTCGCCGGCCACGCGCTCAGCACCGTCGCCTCGGGAAAGCGGTGGGAGATCACCGCGATCGCGCTCGCATGCAGCAGCACGAAATCCCGGTACGTGAGATTGTCCTCCGGCGCGAAGCTGTAGGGCGGGTTGAAGAACAAGCCCGCGAGAAAAGCCGCGGCCGTCAGCGCGCTCAGCCCGTAGAGCACACGCGGACCGCGGCTCTGCCAGACGGTCACGCACAACAGCAGCACCAGCGGATACATGGGCAGCAGATAGCGCGTCAGCAGAGCTCCGCCCAACACGGAAAAAGCCAGGGCATTTCCCGCCAGCACGATGCCGATCGCGACCGCCGCCGGCCCAGGGCGAAACCGACCGGTCCCGGCCTCGACTCCCTGCCGCGGCATCTGCAACGCCGCCATCGTTGCGACCACCGGAACATACAGGTTCATATGCACGGTCAGGTGGATGAGCCGATGCCACAAGCTCACGGCCACCCGTGCCGCACCGAAGTTGGCAGTCGCGTTGTAGCGCAGAAACTCAGGGTTGCCGAACACAAACCCGGTCACATGAAAGTGGTAGGCATACCATCCAGCCAGTGGAAGCACCGGCACCAGCAGCGCGGCCAGCCACGCCAACCGAGCCCGCGCCTGCTTCCCCCGGGCCTCGGTCACCAGCAGAGTAAACTCCCACAGCGCTAACACCAGCGGGGTCACGATGGCGGTCTCCTTGGCCAGCGCCGCCAGCGAAAACAGACTCGCCGACGCGATCAGGCCCGGCCCGGCCGCCCCGCCCACGTACCGACTGAAGTAATACGAGAGCGCCCAAAGCGTAAACGCCGCGGCGAACAGGTCCGCATGCGCCATCGTGCTCTGCGCAAACCACACCGGGTAGAGCGCCGTCAGCAGCGTCACCAGCGCGGCCACGGTGGAGCCGGCGAGCTGCCGCGCCAGACGAAACGCGCCCAGCAGCGCCGCCGCCGCGATCATCGCCAAAAACGTCCGCGTCCCGCTGATCGCCAGCCCGCCCACATGCCACCACGCCGCCAGCAGAATGGACGGCAAAGGCGGATGCGCGTTGGTCAGAGTCGAGTGCGGAATCAACGAGCCGGTGCGAAAGAAATCGAGCGCCGCCGGAATGTAGTAGCCGGCCTCATCCCAGAAGAACGGCAGGCGCAGCAGCGGCCAGTGCGACAGGTACACGGCAACAAAGAACAGCGGGTAGAGAATCCACAGCGGCAGCGGATTCTCTATCGGCGCGGCCACCGCACTGAAGTGCGGACGGGGAGCACCTCCTGCGCGCGCACCAAGCAGCACCTCCACCTCGGTTCCTCCCGCCAGCGGCTCTGCCTAGTTGATCGGACCGCCGTCCGGAGGAACCTGGGCCTTGAACACCGGCTGCGGCTGCGGCTGCCCCTGCGGCTCGAGCGCCAGCCGGCCAAAGGTCGACTCATACTGCGCCAGATTCTGTCCAAGCACATTCCAAAGCGCCTTGGCCTGCTGCGGACTCAGGTAAACGCCCTGAAAGTTCTCCAGATCCACAAACTCCGGCGCGTCCTGGCGCATGGTGCCGAAGACCAGTTGAAAGTCCCACACGCTCATCTTGACCTGCACGCTGTTGGCATAGCTTTCGCGATAGCCCTCTACGTTCTTGAGCCGGATCTCGGGCTGCTGCTGTTCGGGTTTCGTCTCGCTCATACACTTCCGCTACGTTGGATTTTGGTGCGAAAGGGGGGACTTGAACCCCTTCATTGACCTAGTCCTGAGAATACCCGGTATTAGAAAGAATAGAAACCAGCGGCAAGAATGAATTCTGCTTTTGCTCCTAAGCTGCTCAGAGGTTCTTGCGCTTGTGTAGACGGCGACGTCTCATACTGAGGCTTGAACTACCGGTCGAGTTGCAAACCTTTGGCAGGTCAAACAGGCGGAGAGTTAAACGAGATTTTTATCGTGCTTTTCTCGTTTGCAAGAAGCTGCTGCACGAAGGCCGCTAGTTCTTGCTTCAATATTGGCTCTGGCTTGCGGAAACGAATATTAACATTCGCGATAGTAGCTGACGGTATGTAGAACTGTCCGTCGCCAGGAACAGGTGACCAGTATTCAGACTCATCCTTTACGGGGCCTTTTAGTCGATCCTCTTCCAATGCCTTGCGCTTGAAACGTTTTGTCTGCGTTAGAAGAAGACCATTTAGTGACCCGTCCGGATTTACTAGATAGTGCTCTTCGCCAAGAATACCTGTATATAACTCTCCTGAACTGAGCACATCCACATGCACCATTCGCTTCTCCTTAGGATCAAAGGTGTAAGCGGTAAAGAGTATGTGCCAAGGTGAAACCCTGACCACAAACGGACGGGAGATCAGGCGGTAAACCGGGTATTTTCGCCAAGCTCCATACTTTCGAACGATGAGTATGACTGCGCTACATTCCAGTAAGAGTAGCGCATACATCCAAACCAGAAACCGTGCCTGCCGCTTTTTGATATGCCGCTCTGCGGTCCAAACTTCCTTCTCGTGTAATTCAGCATAGTGATCACTGCTGAGGGCCATTGTCACAACGTGGTAATCCGAAGCAGAGTCTTGTTGGCTACTCTCGTTCAACGAAAAGGGATAATGGCCAACAATCCAAGTGTGTTGTGAGAGCGCGGTCGTCACTAGTAGCGGCAATAATATTACGAAGGCTCCAGAAGCAAACTCCTCCGTCCGAGTACGCGTGTACCTTTTCGCGGGAACGAAAAAGGCTAGAGTCTTGTCGAACACGAGTACTGGAAGGAGGAAGTATGCTCCGAGAAATAGAGATGCAACGAGCGCGAGCATTTAGATTTATGGATGGGACACAGAGATGTGCAGACCCGACGCCGGGTTGTCGTACACACCGGTTTCTTGGAGCTGCTGCACAATCTCCTCACGGTTCTCTTCGATTTCGCGCGTGTAACGCGCGTCGTCCGTCTCACGGAGGATGCTCTCCGAAAGGGTATTTAGATTAACGGTCATTCGAGCCTCCTAGCACATTTGCCGCAGTCATACTACCTTACCGCTCGTATCTGGATGCATCCCCAGAATGGGGGATGCGTTTCAACTACCTGCCCGGAGTCTTGGGCCTGGCAGTGTCGATTGCATTTAGATACTCGTGCTGTCCTTCAACCGCCCAAAACACCTGCAATCGTGCAGATTTAGTGCGAAAGGGGGGACTTGAACCCCCACGGATTGCTCCGCCAGATCCTAAGTCTGGTGCGTCTGCCAATTTCGCCACTTTCGCGCTCTCTTATTGTACTCGGCGCTGCCGCCCTATAATAAGTCGTGCGGAAGCTTGTCGTCTCTCGTCTCCTCTCGTTGGTCTTTCCGGCATTGCTCACCTGCGCGTCCAGCGCCTCCCAAGCCCTTGCCCAGGCCTCCTCCGCCGCCGACGCCAAGGAGCCCGGCGGCCGCGTAATTCTAGTCTTGCCCTTCGACAACCGCTCCGGCCAGCCCACCCTCAACTGGATCGGCGACTCTTTCCCCGCCACCCTCAACCAGCGCCTCAGCTCCGCCGGCTTCCTCACCATCTCGCGCGACGACCGCGCCTATGCGCTCGACCACCTCGGTCTTCCCGTCGGCTTCAAGCCATCCCGCGCCACCACCATTCGCATCGCGCAGCAACTTGACGC
>CAXTQE010000078.1:0-17486 GCA_964246225.1 uncultured Acidobacteriaceae bacterium
GCTTTCCGTAACGCGTAAATAAAGCAAGCTGCGCCACACGCTTATGTCGCAAGCGTTGCAAAAACAAGAGCCTTAAACTTTGCTGCGTTCGCCTGGATACACAGATCGGCGTTGCCCGGCGGCACGGCATGGCCGGTGTAGATGTCGTCTCCGTAGACCAGCATGCCGCGTGTGTATTGGCCTTCCAGCTCTACCCGAACAGAGACCTGCATGAACTTCATGCCGATTGAGGGATCGATCGCAAGCGCGACGGCCATGGGGTCCGCGTTCACCGATCCGGTCGCCCCGCGATAGGTCATCTCGTAGGTTCGTCGCAGGTTGTTCGACGCGATAAAGAAGCGGCTCAACTTCGTGTTGAGAGCCGCAGCACGATCGTAGTCGGCGGCGACCAGGATCGAGTCACGATTGCTGATGTCCGCCGCGTTCAAAGTGATAAGCGCACCCGATGAGAAGACAATGCTTGCCGCCTCAGGATCCACGAGAACGTTGTAGCTTGCGGGCATTCCAGGCGTTGCGTAACGTCCTCCGACAAAGAGGATGCCCTTCAGCTTTTTCGCAAAATCCGGTCGCGCAGGATGGCCATGGCCACGTTGGTCAATCCACCAAGCGCGAGAATGGTGATCTCCCCCGGTGCAGCCTGGACGCTACGAAGCATCCTGTCCACGGCGTGCTCGGCTTCCGGCTTCTGTTTGACCTCAGGCACAGAGACATCGCCCAGCCCGTATTTTCCATGGATGAAGGTGGCGACTGGATAGGGGCGGTTCAACAAGGGCCTGGGCATGCCGCGGTAGACCGGAATCTTGCCGCCTTTGCCCGCGAGCTCCACAACGTACAGCGCATTGCGCACCTGCTGGTCGTAGCCCTCGGTGCCCATGTTTCCAGGGCAGACCGTCACCGCATCGACGACCAGTTGCGGGCTGGCCAGGGCCATCAAAAGCGCCAGCGCATCATCGTTTCCCGGGTCGGTGTCGAGAATCACTCGCCGGATGCCCTGCAGGCGCGGCTGCGCCAGGGCGATCCCGTTCGGGGGTGTGATGGCGCTGGTCGACTGTGCTTGCAGCAACTCGCCAGGGCCTATCCCGCCGGCCAGCGCAACTCCGCTTGCAATCATTCCACCCAGCGCCTGCCGTCGCGTCCACATCGGCAACTTCCGTCTCCATGTCTTTGCGTTTAGTTCAATCTATCTCAAAGAGCAGCCGTCTTTGGGCTAGGCTTCTTTCTGGCCCATACCCGCCGGCCAGCGGTGTGCTCCACCCTCCGGCTCCAGCCCTGATGCTCAGCCGCCGCCGATCTTTCCCAGGCCGATGCCGATGATGTACGTCACGACGCCTTCGAGTGCGCCGATCCAGGTCATCTCGAAGCCGCTGGCCCACCAGGAGCGGATAGTGATGAGCGACTTGGCCGCGCCGACGGCGAAGTGCGCGATGAGCGAAACAACCGCTGCCAGAATCACGGCCGGCATCCCGGTCAGGAAGAAGAATGGAATGATGGGAATAAAGGCGCCGACCGCGGTCGAGAGCGCTCCTGATACCGCAGAGACCACGGGATTGCTTAGGCCCTCTTCCGTGGTGTTGAGGCGCTCCCGTGCCAGTGCGCGGATAAGCTGATGCTTGTCCTTGGCGATGTGGTCGACAAAGCGTCGCGCGTCTTCTTCGGGAAGCCCGCGAATCTGATAGCTGAGCGAGAGGATTTCGCGGGCCTCCGGCTCATTCTCTTCGACGGCCTCCTTTTCTCTCGCGAACTCTGCTTCATAGATCTCGCGCTCGCTCTTGGCGGCGAGATAGGCGCCGGAGCCCATGGAGAGCGCACTGGCAACCATGCCGGCAAGACCCGCGATCAGGACAAAGTGGCTGTTGCCGAGCGTGGCACCGGATACGCCGGAGACGATGCCGAAGATGGAACCGAGCCCGTCGTTGACGCCGTAGATCGCGTCGCCGACCCAGCCGGCGGCTTGCGCGTGACCCTTGCTGCGGGAGGCGACAAGCTCGTTGAGTGCGGCCTGCGCCTGCTCCGCAGGGAGCGCCGGAAGCGCGCCGCGGGAGCGGATCAGGTTGCCGAGCGTGAGGTAGTGTTCGCGTTCATCGGCAATGACTTCGTTGAGGATGGCAAGGCTGGCTGGATCGCCAAGAGCCTTGAGCTGCTGGCCGTACTTGGCGATGTCACGGCCTTCGTCGATCTCCAGGCGGCGAAGGGCAAGGTCGCCCCCGCCCAGGCGATTGGCGAGCGAGTCCGCCTCTCCGGAGGGAGCCCCGGTATACGTCGGCTCCGGTCCGCCGAACGCCGCGATGCGACCGGCCCAGAGTTCGGCGTGATGCTTCTCGGCGGTGGCAAGGCCGCGGAGAGCGTTGCGGCGATGGGCGTCGGACTCCTGGGCCGCAAGCGCCGTGTAGGTGTGAAACCCTTGCATCTCGGCCTGCCAGTTGGCTTCGAGTGCAGCGAGCAGGCGTCTTTGGTCTGTGGAGGTCATGAGCGTCGTTTCTTGACTGCCCATGAGACGCTCCGGAAGCTAGAGTCGACGTTAGGGGCAACTTCTAAAAGCTTACCTTGCCGGAGAACTGCATCTCGCGCGCGGGAAGCTGATTGATGACGCCCAGGAGCGGTGCTCCGAGGGTAGAAGGCGCGGTCATGCCAGTGCCGTAGGTCCCGTTGAAGCCAACGTAATTGGCGTGGTTGAGGGCGTTGAAGGCTTCGGCGCGAAGGTCGAGTTTGACGCGTTCGGTGAAGAGCGGGAAGGCGCGGGCAAGGAAGGGATCGAACGAATAGATGGGCGTGCCGCGGCCGGTGTTGCGGCCAACGATGGCACCGTTGATGATGGGACGGTCCGTGGTGGCGCCGGTATCTCCGGAGTTGGTCTGGCCGGTGACGAGATTGTAGGGAAGACCTCCCGCGAGGGTGACGATGCCGCCGACCTGGATCTTCAACGGAGCAAGATAGAAGCCGGAGAGGACGAGGCGGTTGCGCTGGTCGAAGATGGCGTTGCCGCGCTCGGCGTTGCCGGTCTGGGTGGCGTCGTTCGGGTTCTGGCTGGTGGTGTCGGGGTCGACGTTATCGGTGGTGTGCGACCACGTGTAGCTGGCGAGGAACGCGCCGCGAGAGCCGTAGTTCCCGCGAAGATTGACGTCGAGCGCGTTGTAATGCGAGTAGCCGTCGTTGACGTCGGACTGGATGACCGAGTAGGCGGGCTGCGTACTGGCCGCGGCAGTCAGGCAGTTGAGGCCCTTCTGCTGGTAGTAGGCGATCCAGTAGGGGCGAGAGCAGTTGGTGGCGGTGGCGCCGCGCACGGCGGAGTTGGTGGTGCGGACGAAAGTGGAGGGTGCGTCGACATCGAGCGGCCGGATGCCGTGCAGGGTGTAGTTGCCGACGTAGTCGATCGAGAGGGTGGTGCTGGGGGCGAGGCGCTGCTCGACCGAAAGTGTGTACTGCTCGGAGTAGGGATTGAGCAGGGCGGACGGGTAGTTCACCAGGGTAGACGTGGGAAAGAACTGGTTGAGGTAGGCGCTGTTGCCGGGGCGGATGTAAAGCGAGCGCAGGGGCGCAATGGCGGTGGCGGGAAACGCGGGCAGCGGTGCGGAGGCGACCGAGGTTGGGAAGCCTACCTGCGTTGCGGTGGCCGTGTAGTTGAAGACGCCTGTGGGGCCGGTGAGGGCGTAGTTGGCCTCCGAATTATCGACCACTTCCGAGTAGTAGATGCCGAAGCCTCCGCGCAACACCGTGCTGCCGGTGGCGAGGGGATCGAGGACGAAGCCGACGCGTGGCTGGAAGTTGGTGCGGGAGTCGGTGAAGGTCTGCTGCTCGTAGCGAAGTCCGAGGTTGAGGACGAGGTTACGGGTGGCGCGGTAGGTGTCCTGGGTGAAGATGCCGAAGAGGTTGTCGGTGACGAGGTAATTGGCGTTGCCGTAGCTTTGCGTATAGTTGGCGACGTTGGCAATGTTGTTGAGATACGCCGCGCTCTCGCACACCGCTACTGTCTGCATGCAGGGGTTGTAGGTGAAGCGGCCGAGATAGATGGGTCCGCCGAACTCCTTGCTGTTGCCTCCGGTGCGGGCGTAGAGCCAGTCGCCGCCAATTGAGAGCTGGTTTTTGCCGTGGTCGATGGCCAGGACCTCCGACGCGCCGAGCTGATGATTCAGTAGCAGCGCGGACTGCGAGGTGCCGGAGGTGAAGGTGGCCGCGCCGGCAATAGGCACGACGAACTGCGTGCCGTTGATGACGGGATCGAACTCCGTGATGGGCGATCCAAGCTGGTAGGTAAGGCGCACGTTGTTGACCAGCGAGGAGGAGAGCAGCGCCGTCTCCCCAAGCTCGCCGGTATAGGTGCGTCGGCGAAAGGTGCGCGCAACCGACGGCAACGTCGCACCGCCTACCGTACCGTTCGGATTGGTGTCGTAGAAGCCGTCCGCGCCTCCACGAAAAAAGCCATTGTTGCGCGTGCCCAACTGCTGGTCGAGCCGAGTGAAGCCGAGCAGATCGCGGTAGTGGCCGATGAAGCTTCCGGGAGCAAGCGCGGAGGTGACGGGCGAGGCGCGGCGCTGCTGCGAGAACTCCCCGGCGGCAAAGAAGTGAGTTGCGTGCAGGCCGGGCAGCTTGCCGGAGAGCGACGCGGCGGTCTGGTTGAGGGTGTCGGAGGTGATGTCGTTGCCGCTGGCGGCGTTGCTGGTGGTAAAGCCGCTGAGACGGGCTTCCGCGACAGCGGGTCGGTAGAGCTCGAGAACGTCGCCGTGGAGGCGATCGCCGCCGGACCTGGTGATGATGTTGACGACCGAGCCGGTGCTGGCGCCGTACTCGGCGGAGAAGCTGTTGGTGAGCACGGCCATCTCCTGCACGGCGTCCTCGGGAATGTTGGTGAAGATCGTCTGGCGGCCCCAGCTGTCGTTGGCGCTCGCTCCATCCACCTCGAAGAACGCCTGGCGGCGGCCGGCTCCATTGGTGGTGAACAGGTCCTGGTTCATGAACACGTCGCCCTGGTTGATGGCGGGGCGGTTGGCCGCGTTCAAGAGGGGAAGGTAGGTGATGCGGCGGTTGGGCAGGGGCGTCTCTTCAATCTGGCGCGAGGTGAGCAGATCGCCGAGCTGGGGCTCGTCGGTGCGGACGTCGAGCGTGGTGCCGGTGGACGTCACGGACTCGCTCGCGGGAGTGACGGCCAGGGTCACGATCGCAGTCGCGGTGTTGCCGCCGGAGAGGGCAAGGAAGGTAGAGGTCGAGGCAAAGCCTTCGTGACTCGTGCGCAGCTCGTAGCGATCGCCGCTCGGCAGGCCGGGCAGGAAGAAGCGTCCGCTCGCGTCTGTCTGGGTCGTGCGGGAGATGCCGTTCGTCTGGCCCGTGATGGTCAGGGTAGAGCCGGCTAGCCCTGCCTGGGTCTGGTCCTGCACGCGGCCGGTCAGGGTAGCCGTATCGGGAGTCTGCGCGGCAGCGGCGAGGAGGCAGGAGAACGGAAGAGACAGGAACGCAAGTCTGCTAAGTGGCATGAGCCTCCAGGGACGGCAAAAGGGTGCGGAACTTACGGTTCGTCGCCGATCTCGATCTGGTCTTCGACGTCATGATCGAGGATGTGGGTGTCGAGCGAGAACAACGGCAGATTACGCTGCTGAAGCTGCAAATTGAGCGCCTTCAGGTCAGTCCTTTTGAGCGCGTCCCACTGTGCGAGCAGGCCGGGCAGCGGCTTGGCGGTGAGCTCGTAAGCCTCCACCTGCGCAGTCGTGGGAGCAGCATCGGCGTTCTGAATACTGTGCTCGAGGCGTGCGAGTTGCGTGCGCAGAGAGCTCAGATTGGGCGGCCCCGCAGGACCTCCCCGACCGCCGCCACCACCACCGCGTTCCCGTCCTGCAAGCGCGTTCAGCTTGACCGCCAGGGAGTCACCTCCCGTGAGGGTCGCGCCTTTCGCGTTGAGCTGATCGCGCACGACGGTGATCTCGTGCAGCGCGACCGTGGCATGCAGCATATCGTCGTAGATCTGCCGCGAAACGGTGAACTGTTGCTGGAGGTCGGCGGCTGGCGTCTTCACGCGCGGGTCGAGCACAACCTTCAGCGGCGCGGTCAGTGTCTGGCCACCGGCGATCAGGCGAACAGTGTAGGTTCCGGGCAGAACGAAGGGCGAAGCAGCCACCGCGGGAGTATTGTGCGGGACGGCTTCATCGGCGTCAGGGCCGGTGGACATGCCGGGAACCTCCTGGTAGCGCATGTCCCACAGAAAGCGATGCTGGCCGGCGGAGGTCTCGACTACTACAGGCGGCCGCGCCCAGAGGGTCGGGTCGGGGTAGCGCGGATCGAGCGGCGGCACAGGGTCGGTCGACCGAAAGCGGCTGACGAGCGCGCCCTTGTCGTCCAGGATCTCAAGCGTAACCGCACCGGAAAACTTCGCGCCGAGAACGTAGTCAATCATCGCGCCCGGTGGCGGATTCTCGCCGGTGGCCATGTCGGGTGGCCAGGGCGTGGGCGGGTTCATGTTGTTGCGGATGCGCATGGCCACCTGCGGCGTATACAGGTGCGCGTTAGCCTGGGCAAGCGTGGCCGAAATCTGCCGCAGCGGTGTGAGATTGTCCAGGATCAGAAAACCCCGGCCGTGTGTCGCGGCAATCAGGTCGTCATCCTTGATTGCCAGGTCGCGAACCGAGCTTGCGGGCATGTTCAGTCGCAGCGACTGCCAGTGGTCGCCGTCATCGAACGACACGTAGACCTGGGTTTCGGTGCCGGCATAGAGCAGGCCCTTGCGCTTGGGGTCTTCGCGAATCGTGCTGGTGGCGGCACCCTGGGGGAGGCCGTTGTCGATCTCCGTCCAGCTCTTTCCGCCATCGTGGGTGCGGAACAGGTGCGGACGCATGTCATCCAGGCGCATCGTGTTTACGGCGGCGTAGTCCGTCAGCGCATCGAAGTGGCCGGCGTCCATGTTGAACACCTTCCAGAAGGGCTTCAGCGCGGGAGGCGTGACGTTCGACCAGTGCGCGCCGCCATCGACCGTGGTCCAGATATAGCCGTCATCGGTGCCGGCCCAGAGGCGGTTGATGTCTACCGGAGACAGCCCAAGCGAGTAGATGACGCCACGGCGAATCGTATTGGCAGGCGTGGACGCAGTGTCCTTGTAGGCGTCGAGCACCGTCTGCGGAGGATCGTACTTTTCGCGGCTCAGGTCAGGGCTGATCTCCTTCCACTCCTTGCCGCCGTTCTTCGTCAGCCACAGCGTATTCGTGGCGAAGTAAAGACTGTGCGGATCGACCGGCGAGAACTGCAGCGGCTCGGTGCGCAGTACACGGTAGCTGCGCAGAGGCTTGGGTTCAATGTCCTGGATCTGCCCGGTGCGGCGGTCGTAGCGCGTGACCTTGCCTCCATAGACGAGGTCCGGATCGAGCGGATCGGGCGCAGCATATCCGTACTCTTCAATGCCGACAGGATGCCAGTCATGGAAGGTGATGCGGCCGTCGTCCGAGCGGCTTTGGACGCACGCCGAGCCACTATCCTGCTGCCCGCCGCACACACGGTAGGGGAAGGCGTTATCGGCCGTAACGTGGTACATCTGCGCGGTGGGCTGGTTGTACCACTGGCTCCAGGTCTCGCCGCGGTTCAGCGAGATGATAACGCCCTGGTCGCTGGCGAGCGCGACGATGTCGGTATTGTTGGGGTTGATGAAGACGTTCTGGTAGTCGTCCCCGCCAGGCGCGCCGCGGAGACCGAACCAGGTCTTGCCGGCGTCACTCGAGCGCCAGGTGACGACGCTCGCGACATAGAGGGTGTTGGGGTCCTTTGGGTCGGCGCGTGGAACGGGAACGTCGCCGCCTCCGATGCGGGCCTCAGGACGGCTGTCGTTTTCAGGCGCATGCACCCAGGTGTTGCCGCCGTCGTCCGAGCGATAGAGGGCGACGGGCTGGCCGGTCGCGGCCTCCACGTAGATACGCTTCGAGTCCGCGGGAGAGATGGTGAGCTGGACCTGCGTGATGTTGTCGGGCAGGCCGTTGCCGGTCAGCTTGGTAAAGTGATCGCCGCCATCTGTCGAGCGGAAGAGCCCGCCGCCTGAGCCGCCGAAGTTGCCGTTCTCCCACGCGCCTTCCTGCCTCTGCCACATACCGGCAAAGACGATCTGCGGATTGTGCGGATCGATTTGAACCTCGGAGGCTCCGGTTTTGTCGTCGACGAAGAGGACCTTTTGAAAGCTATTGCCACCATCGATCGAACGAAACAGCCCGCGCTCGGCATTGGGGCCATAGGGGTGGCCGGTGACCGCGACGAACACCCGGTCGGGGTTGCGCGGATCGATCGCAATCTGCCCGATCTGCTGGCCGTCGCGCAGCCCGAGATGGGTCCAAGTGTGGCCTGCGTCGGTCGATTTGTAGACGCCGTCGCCAGTCGAAAGATCAGGCCGCGCTAGGCCTTCGCCGCTGCCGACATAGATCACGTCCGGGTTCGATTCGGACACGGCAATCGCGCCGATCGACCCGCTCGGCTGATCGTCCCACAGGCTGTGCCAGGTGTGGCCCGCGTCGGTCGTCTTCCACACGCCGCCATTGACCGCGCCGAAGTAGAACGTGGTTGGCTGGCTTGGCACGCCTGCAAGCGCCCTGGTGCGGCCGGCGCGCATCGGGCCGATCTCACGCCAGCGCATGGCGGAGAAGAGCGACGGCGAAACAGCAGGAGTCTGCGCAAAACAAGCGCCGGCCGCTGCAACGCTCAGCAGGGAAGCAACGACGGTGCGGCGGGCAGGGAGGCGCATGGAACTCCTTAGGGTGTCTCGTAAACAGGGTGGTGTTCAGTCAGTCTGCCACAAACAGAACAGGTGGGTGAAATGGCTTGTCTCACCCCAGACGCGGGAACGCCGGCGAAAGACGCAGCACGACAGGGCTTCGCTACCGCAAAGGCTCCTGCATCACAGAGCTGCGGACGCCGGGCTTCGATCGCAGGCCCTTGCCGCGCAGACGAACCCGGGCAAGAACAGCCGCTGCACTCAGCACAAACGCAATCTCCAAAAAAACCTTACCGCCATCGAGCAGGTCAGGGTGACCGTCCTTGAGCAGAGGATCGGTAAAGACGCTGTGAACGAACACCAGCGCGAGGGTCGGAAACGCAAGAAAGTGCAGCTTCCTCCACAGCGGCCGGCCCAGCCGGTGGCGCAGCAGCGACGTAACCACCAACAGCAGGACGAGGTAGATGGCCACCGCGCCGGTCAGGTTGATCCACGGCTGCAGCGGCGAGTGAACGGGCCACAGCAGGTCCAAGAGGCCGAACTGCGGAGCCTTCAACCAGAGCAGCACAACCGGATGAGCAAGCACCAGCGCCACCGTCAGGTAAGCCGTCCATTGATGCAGCGCGAAGAGGTTGATGCGGCGGTGCGGCCAGCGCTCGATGGGGCTGTAACGCAGCGAGATCAAGAGCCCAAGCCACAGGTTGAGCGTGGCCGTGCCCGCGGCGCCAAGGCCAAGGTAGGCGCAGAGGTCCAGGATCGTCATGGTTCTCCTTGAGCCATCATGGTAAGCCCCGGCGGAGTGAGCCCGTGCCTATCGCGAGACGACCAGGACCGCCAGCCCATGCGCCGGCACGGTGACGCGAAGATTGCCCCGGCTCAGGTGCTGCGTCTCCATCGGTGCCATGGCTCCCGCGGCGCGCAGCTGCGCAATCTGCGCGGAGGTAAGGACGCCTGCAGGCCGTCCCATGGCGTCGAAGGCGCGCAGGACATTGCCGTGGTCGGGATCGACGCGCCAAAGCTCCACGGCAGCGTTGGCGCGAACGTGATCGAGGTGCAGGTCGAAGCTGCGGGCCGGACCCGCGGAGCCGGTTGGCATCGTGTACGTGGCGCCGGTGCCCGTGGGCGGCGCGTAGTCCCAAAGCGCGAGGACGAGCTTGCCGTCCGGGGTCACGGTCGCCAGCGCGGAGTCGGAGGTAAGCGGAAGACGTTCGGTCCCAAGCTTGTGCAGCGCGCGGAAGACATTCAGCGAGGGCTTAGGAATGTTGTCCGCCGCAATCAGCCCGAAGCCTCCATAGAACGGCGTACGCACGACGCCCTGTTCTTCAAAGACATCCGAAAACGCCCAGTAATCCATCGAATCCGTCATTCCGTCGCAGAGGCGAATCGTGTTCGCGAGCCACGGACCGATGTAGGTCGAATCGGTCACATTCGGCTCATTGGCATAGCTCGCGTTGTACTCGGAGAAGATAAGCGGGATGCGCGGGTAAGCAGAGGCGAGAATCTCCCCGTGCACCTTCTTCACCGCACGATAGACCATGGTGTCGCGGGGTACAGTTTCCTCGGTGCCAAGGACATCCTGCGCAGTATCGTTGGCATAAACGTGGGTGGAAACGAAGTCGACGGGAACGTTGTTCGCCTTCACATGCGCGAGAAAAGGCGCAACCCACGCGGCCTGCGCGGTCGAGGGACCACCGACCTGCAGGCGCGGCGACACGGCTTTGAGCGCGCGCGCCGTGTGGTCGTACAGCTCAAAGTACGTCGGCTGCTTCGGATCGCCGCCCCAGAAATCCAGGTTGGGTTCATTCCAAACCTCGAACTTCCACTGCGCGACTTCATCCAGGCCGTAACGCTGAACGAGATGCATCGCGAAGGCATACATCATGTCGTCCCAAAGCTTGTAGTTCTTGGGGGGCGACACAACCGGGTGATACCAGAAGGGGTGCAGCAGGTCGGGGTTCGCGGCCATCCTGCTTGGCATGAAGCTGAGCTCAACGTAGGGCTGGACGTGATTCGCCAGCAGCCCGTCGTAGATCTGGTCGATGTAGGAGAAGTTGTAGGTGGAGGCATCCTGCGCAGCCTCGGCAGCAAGGCCCGGGTTCTTGACGACGCGGTCGGGATCATACAGCCCGACCTCGTCCATCAGGATGCCGTGAAAGCGCAGGGACTGAAAGTCGGTGGCTTGCTTTACCGTGCGCAGATCCTCACGAAAACTCTCGCGCAGCGAAAGGATCGCGCGGCCGGAGCCAAACGTCTGCTCCCAAAAGTGCGGAAAGGGCGTGGTCTTCGCGTGTGCATCGATGCGAATTGGTTCAGGCTCTTGCGCACGGATCTGGGTCGCGGCGCAGAGCAAGGCAAACGCAGCTATCCCAAGAAGTGTAGGTCGATTCATCAGGGGAAGCCTCCATGCTCCTCTGCTGAGACAGTAACGCAGAGATGCCCGGGAGAAAAGGGCGGGCGAGCCCCTTCGGCCTCGGTTAGGCGTAGCGGAACAGCGCCTTGAAGCCGTAATCCATGTGCTGCTGGATGTGGCAGTGGAAGAGCGACAGGCCAGGCTGGTCCGCCGTGAAATCGACCGCGGCGCGACCGTAGTACGGCACGACCACGGTGTCCTTGATGATCCCGCAGGTCGCGCGTCCGTTGATCTCGGTCAACTCAAGCTGGTGGCGATGCAGGTGCATGGGGTGTGCATCGTCGGTGCGGTTGCGAAAGACCAGGCGGTAGCGCGCGCCCTGCTCGAGCACAAACTCATTCTCATGCGGGTATGGTTTGCCGTTGACTAGCCAGGTGTTGAACTTGCCGGAGCCGCCGGGGATCTTCTCAAAGATCATCTCCAAGGTGTGGTCCGGCTTTTGCGTGGGGGCGGAGCCGGCGGGCGATCCAAACGCCGTGTAATCCCAGCGCAGACTCTTCGGAGCGATCCACTGCGGCTGCCGGTGCTGGTTGGCGTACTCGACGATGACGCCCAGGCCCGCGTTGCGCAGGTTCTCCTCGACCGCGCCCAGAATCCAGACCCCAGGGTTGTTCATCTCGACGACCGCATCCACGCGCTCACCGGCACCCAGGAAGATCGTCTCGACGGTCTGCGGCGTAGGCACCGGGTTGCCGTCGAGCGCAAGCACGCGAAACCTGTGTCCAGCCAGCGCAATGCGGCGGTTCTCGATGGCGCTCGCGTTCAGCAGATGCAGCAGCACGCGCTGACCTGGCTTCACGCGGATCGGCTCTCCGGCCCCGAGCGCTTTATCGTTGATGGAATAGGTGACTGAATTCACCTCAAGACCGTTGGGCGCGGTGTTCAGCACGCTCGGCTTCTCCGGCTGCGGGTCGGCCGGATCTTCGTCGTCATCGTCCTCCATGGTCGAGGAAAAGAACGGCTCCCAGTCGCGCAGCGCAAGGAAAAGCTCCTGATCGTACGCGCCGGCGTCTGAGCCCGAGTCGGCGCTGTCGATCATCAAAAAGCCGAACTGGCCGGTGTAGGAGCCTTTGTGCAGATCCGCATAGGCCATCGCATGCGAGTGGTACCAGCGCGAGCCCGCCGGTCGCGGCGTGAAGCTGTAAGTGCGCCGGCCCTGCGGTGGAACAAAGGGTGTGTTCTGCTCTTCGACGCCGTCCACGTCACCCGGAAGGAGCAGGCCATGCCAGTGAACCAGCTCCGGCGTGTCGGTCCTGTTGATCACCTCCACCGTCGTCGGCTTGCCCTCGCGCATGCGCAGCACGGGGCCGGGAGACAGGCCGTTGTAGCCGATAGTCGAGAGGATGCGGTCCGGAGCCAGCTCCACCGTGACTGGCGCAATCTCAAGCGTAAGGTCCGCCTTGCCAGCGACCGGAGGTTGAGTCTGCGGCGTACTCCCCATGCCGCCGGACATCTGCGCGAAGGCATGCGAACTCCTGCCTGTCGATCCCAGGGCAAGCCCGCCGATGCGCAGGAAATCGCGGCGACGCACGGTCAGCACCCCCGGGAACGGTCCCTGGCCGCAGCCCGGAACTCCTATGCCCCTGATGCTCTCACGCAGGAGGCTTCGCGACAAGAGCTTCGCTGCAGCGTGCGGGCGAGGTCCATCGCGCCTCGCCGCTCCGCTGAAACAAGTTGCCGGGAGCCTCGTCTATACAGCATCTCGCGTCCGTTCTCCGGTTTTCGCGTGGCGAACGGTTTGCACGTATCTGGTATCCTCGCGCCAACTGTCCTTGCTCCGCAGAAGGGAGAGACCCCGATGAAGTTCCTTCCCGCAACCTTGGTCATCGCCGGAGCCGTGGCATGCTGCTGCACCGGGCTCTACGCCTTTCAACGCACCGCGGACTGGGCATCTTCGGAGCAAAGCACGGAGAAAGCCGAGTTTGCCTGGTCGCGGCTGAGCTACAACACCAGCCTCGGCGGAGAAGGCTACGGCGGCTTTGGCGGCCACGGCTATCACAGGATGACCTGGTCGCGCGATTACCCCAAAGCCGATCGGCAGTTATTGATCGCACTCAACCGGCTGACTCGCGTCGATGGCCGCACCACTGAGCAGGTGGTCAACCTCGATTCGGACGATCTGTATAACTATCCCTTCGTCTACGCCGTGCAGGTGCAGACCTGGTCCTTCACCGAGGAGCAGGCCGTGCGCCTCCGCAACTACCTGCTCCGGGGCGGCTTCCTCATGGTCGACGACTTCCACGGCACAGCGGACTGGGAGAACTTTATGAATGGCATGCGACAGGTCCTGCCCGACCGCCCCATCGAAGACTTGCAGGATAAAGACGAGATCTTCCACGTGCTCTACGACATGGACGACCGCATCCAGGTGCCGGGAGAGCAGTACATCCGCACCGGCCGCACGTACGAGAAAGACGGCTATATCGCCAAGTGGCGCGGCATCCGCGATGACCATGGCCGCCTCATCGTCGCCATCTGCCACAACATGCATCTCGGCGATGCGTGGGAGTGGGCCGATGACCCGCAGTATCCCGAGCAGTTCGCCTCCATGGCCTTTCGCGTCGGCCTGAACTACGTCCTCTACGACATGACTCACTAGGCGACCAGGATTCCAGCCCGCATGTTTCAGTTTTTCTTCAAGTACCCCATCCCGGTCTTTACCAAGGGCAAGCTCGTCCTCCTGGGGACGGGGCCGGGTTGGCTGCTGGTAGTGCTTATCCTGGCAAGCGCGGCCGGGTTGGGCTGGCTCATCTGGGCGCGGCTGCCGAAGAAGGAAACGCAGAGGCGAGACGCCCCGCAGAATCCCATGCGCTCCTGGCGAGCAGGCGTCGTTTGGGCCATGCAGGCTGCGCTGATCGCCCTTGTGCTGCTTCTGCTGTGGCGTCCGGCGCTCTCCGTCGCCGAGCTTAAATCGCAGCAGAACATCATCGCCGTGCTGGTTGACGATTCGCACAGCATGGCCATCCCGGATAGCGGCCCAGGCGGGAAGTCGCCGCGCGAGTCCGAGGCGGTCGGTGTACTCACCGGAGGCATCCTGGCCGGGCTGGGGAAGCGTTTCCAAACGCGCGTCTATCGGCTGGATGGAGGTCTGACGCGCGCTGCAAACGTCACCGCGATCCAGCCCACCGCCGCCGCAACCCACATCAACGATGGCCTGAAGCAACTGGCAGCGGACACAGCCGACCTTCCCGTCGGGGCCGTCGTGCTGCTTAGCGATGGAGCCGAGAACAACGGAGGCATCGAACTCGACACGTTGAACGCCCTCCGCAACCGCCGCCTGCCCGTGCACACGATCGGCTTCGGCAGCGAACGTCCAACGCACGATGTCGAACTCGAAGACGTCAGCGTCGCCACGCGAGCCACCGCCGACTCACGCCTGAGCGCCACAGTTAGTTTTGCCCAGCACGGATTCGCCGGAGCCAAAACTGTGCTGACCGTGCGCGATGGCGCGCATTCGCTGGCCGACCGCGAGATCACGCTCGGGCCGGACGGCGTCACGCAGACCGAGACGGTCTTCTTCAGCGCAGGCACAGCGGGAGTCAAGCAGCTCACCTTTGCCATGATTCCGCTATCGGGCGAGGAGAGCGCAGCCAACAACGCGCTTGAGCGGCTGGTCACCGTCAGCGGACAGCAACGCCGCATCCTCTACGTCGAAGGCGAGCCGCGCTGGGAATACAAATTTCTGCGCCGCGCCGCCGAGGACGATCACCAGCTCCAGGTCGTCTCCATGCTGCGGACGACCGAAAACAAGCTCTACCGGCAGGGCATCCAGGACCCCGGCGAGCTCGCAGACGGCTTCCCCGTGCGCCCCGAGGACCTGTTCCGCTACGACGCCATCATCATCGGCTCGGTCGAGGCTAACTACTTCACTCCCGGCCAGCAGGAGCTGCTGCGCGAGTTCGTGGACCGGCGTGGAGGCGGGCTGCTCTTCCTCGGAGGACGCTTCGCCTTATCGAATGGCGGCTGGGGCGCGTCCAGCGTTTCGGAGCTTGTGCCCACCTTTCTTCCTCCCGGAAACAGTACCTTTCACCGCGACCCGGCGACCGTGCAGCTGACCGCCGCCGGAGCCCAGAGCGCGATCGTGCGGCTGACCGATGACCCGGCCAGAAACGCCGAGCGCTGGCGCAAGCTACCCTACCTGATGGACTATCAGGATGCCGGTTCCCCCAAGCCCGGCGCGACGGTTCTTGCACAGGCATCGGGAGGCGGCCGCACCCTGCCGCTGCTGGTCACCCAGATGTACGGGCGCGGACGCACGGCAGTGCTCGCAACCTCCGGAACCTGGCGCTGGCAGATGCTCTCCCCCGTGGGCGATCCATCGCACGATCTGTTCTGGCAGCAGCTGCTTCGCTGGCTTTCTACCTCCTCCCCCGGCCCGGTGGATGCTTCGACAAGCGCGTCCATGCTCATGGATCAGGGCCACCTCCGGCTCTCGGCAACGGTGCGCGACAAGCAGTTTCTTCCCGCGCCGGACGCCCACGTTGTCGCGCATCTGAGCGGGCCACAAGGCGCCTCCGAGCAGGTCGAGCTGGCGCCGGTCCCGGAGACTCCCGGAAGCTTTCAGGCCGACTTCACCGCGGAGCGACCCGGGGCCTACCTGGCCGAGGTGACCGCAGTTCGAGATCGGGACGACCTGGGCCAGGATGTCGTCTCCTTTGAGCGCGTCGATGGAGTTGCCGAGAATTTTCATACCAGCCAGAATCGCGACTTACTTCAAAAGCTCGCCTCCGACACCGGAGGCCGATACTGGAAGCAATTGGAACTAAGCCGCCTGCCGAGTGAGATCGCTTACTCCGAAGCGGGTATTGCGGTCCACGACACGAAGGAGCTTTGGAATATGCCGATCGTATTTCTCTTGCTGCTCTCGCTGCTGGCCGGCGAATGGCTGCTGCGGCGTAAGTGGGGTGTCGTTTGAGGCACGCGCGGCAGCTGGCACTCACGCTTGCGCTGCTGGCCGCAGGGCCTCTGCACGCCTCCACGTACTTCGTCACCGTAGCGGGGCTGGGTGGCGAGCCGGACTACGAGCAGCGCTTCACCGCAACCGCCGCGGACCTGGACCGTGTGCTCAAGACCTCCGCCGGAGCCCACGTCCTCACCTTGTCTGGCAAGGACGCCACCAAAGCGCGCCTGTCGGAGACCCTCGCCACAGTGGCGCGGCAGGCCAGACCGGAGGATGACTTCGTGCTCACCCTGATCGGCCATGGCAGCTTCGACGGCACGGAATACAAGTTCAACCTGCCCGGGCCAGATGTCTCGGGCGCAGATTTGGCAGAGATGTGCGATCGCATTCCCGTGCGGCGTCAGCTTGTGGTGAACACGACCAGCGCCAGTGGAGGCTCGATCTCCGCGCTGGAGCGCCCGGGTCGCGCAGTCATCGCGGCAACCAAGACCGGCACTGAAAAAAACGCCACCGTCTTCGCGCGCTACTGGGCCGAGGCGCTCGAGGATCCGACCTCCGACGTCGATAAGAGCGACGCCATCAGTGCCATGGAAGCCTTCACCTATGCGGACCGGAAGACAGCCGCCTTCTATGAAACGCAGAAGCGCCTTGCCACCGAACACGCGGTCTTTGAGGATACAGGCCATGGTGAAGCCGTACGGCTCGGCAAGACAAGCGGCAGGGAAGGCCTGCTGCTCGCAAGCTTCACCGTAGAGCGCATCGGGTCTGGCCAGGCCGCGATGAACGATCCCGCCAAGCGTGACCTGCTCGCGAAGAAGGAAGACCTGGAACAAAAGGTCGACACGCTCAAGTACAGCAAGGCAGCCATGGATCCGGAGGAGTACAAACGGCAGTTGACGGCGGCGTTAATCCAACTGGCAACCGTGCAGGGGGAGCTTGAAAAGTGAACTACGTAAGAGCTTCCGCAGCAGCAATCGTCTTGGCCTGCGCCTGGGTTGAGCCTTGCTGCGCGGCTCCCACCGTCGCCTCCTGCACAAGTCTGCGCCTGCACGGCAGAACAACGGAGGCCGCGCAATGCTTCACCGCTCTCAGCACCAGCGGCAACGCCTACCTGCGCGCAGAGGGCTTCTGGGGCCTGGAGCAGTACGACTCCGCCAACGAAGCCTTCCGCCTTGCCGCGCAACAGGCCAACAGTGCCGCTGCCAGCGAGCAGGCTCACCTTCGCGTGCGCTGGGGGTTGTTGCTGCACGAGCGCTTCAACAACAAGGACGCGGACGATTTGTTTGCCGAAGCCTTGAAACTCGATCCGTCGAGTGCCGAAGCGTATCTCGGGCTGGCCACGGTCAGCGCAGACGGCTTCGACAGCAAAGCGGCAGAGTACAGCGCGAAGGCCTTGGACCTCGACCCAAAACTGGTCGCCGCGCATGAGTTCGCCGCCAATCTCGCGCTTGAAAACGCGAACACGGAAGTGGCGCTCGCTGAAGCCGACAAAGCGCTCGCCCTTTCGA
>CAXTQE010000079.1:0-17409 GCA_964246225.1 uncultured Acidobacteriaceae bacterium
TGGCCTCGCGCGAGCACCTGCGTAATTTGGTGCCGGTGGTCCGGGCCGCGCTGGCGGAGGCAGGAATCGGCTTCAGCGATCTGGACGCCATAGCCGTAACCGAGGGGCCGGGCCTGGCGGGGGCGCTGCTGGTGGGCATTCTGTATGCGAAGGCGCTGGCGTTCGGCCTGGACAAGCCGGTCGTCGCGGTCAACCACCTGGAGGGGCACATCCATGCGGTGCTGCTGGAGTCGCGGGCCAGCGGCGCGCTGCCGGAGGAGTACCCTTTGCTGGCGCTGGTGGTTTCGGGCGGGCACACGCATCTTTATCTCGCGGAGACTTCGGCGGCCGGCGCGTGGACCTACCGTAACGTAGGGCGGACAGTGGACGACGCAGCCGGCGAGGCATATGACAAAGTCGCGAAGCTCCTGGGCCTGGGCTATCCAGGTGGGCCGTGGATGGACCGGCTGGCGGCGTTCGGGGATCCGGGAGCGGTGCCGTTTCACTTTGGGCCGATCAAGCCGAGGCAGGACGCAGGGCTGCGCTTCGACTTTTCCTTCAGCGGCATCAAGACCGCCGTGCTGCGCTATGTGCAGGCGCAGGGAATGGCTCCGGGCATCGAGGCGCGCCGGGCGACGCTCCAGGCCAACCCCGCGATGAAGCCGGAGCAAGCGGCCGGGCTGTGCGACGCGCAGACGCTCGGGCTGATTGCGTCCTTTCAATCCGCGGTGGTGGGCAACTTGCTTCGGCAGACGATGCGTGCGGCGAAAGCGTTTGGCGCGCGCGGGCTGCTGGTCTCGGGAGGCGTGGCGGCCAACGGGGAGCTGCGCCGGCGGTTCCGCGAGGAGGCGGCGCGCGCCGGGTTGCCGGTGGCATTCCCCTCGGTGGCGCTCTCGACCGACAACGCGGCGATGATCGCGGCGGCGGCTTGGCCGAAGTACCTGGCCGAGGAGTTCGCTTCGGATGCCATGGGCGCGCAGCCGCAGCTTCGGCTGGGGAGCGTCGGCTAGAATCGAACTTGACCGAAGCGGCAGATCCAAGGCACCTGACAGGCAGACACGATTGACCATGCAACTCTTCAACACCATGAGCGGACGAGTCGAGCCGCTGGCCCCAAGTGACGGCGAGACGCTCCGCATGTATGCCTGCGGGCCAACCGTGTACGACTACGGCCACATCGGCAACTTCCGCACTTTCATCCACGTCGATGTGCTGCGGCGCTACCTGAAGCAGTGCGGGATGGCGGTTCGCCATGCGATGAACGTAACGGATGTAGACGATAAGATCATCCGCAACGCGGCGGTCGCGAAGGTGGGAATCGACGCATACACGGAGAAGTTTGAGCAGGCGTTCTTTGAAGATATGGACGCGCTCGGAGTGGAGCGGCCGGAGATCATCCCGCATGCGACCGACAACATCGCGGAGATGGTGACGCTGATTGAGCAACTGAGCGCGCAGGGGATTGCGTACCAGGCAGACGATGGCAGCTGGTACTTTCGCATTGCGAAGTTCCCGGAGTACGGCAAGCTCTCGAAGAAGGATTTTGCGGGCATGGAGGACGGCGCGCGCATTGATGTGGACGAATACGACAAGGACGCGGCACGGGACTTCGCGCTCTGGAAAGCCGTGAAGACGGACGCAAACGGGGTGCGCGAACCGGCGTGGGAGACGGCGCTCGGTGCGGGCCGGCCGGGATGGCACATCGAGTGCTCCGCCATGGCGACGAAGTTCCTGGGCGAGAGCTTTGACCTGCATGCGGGTGGCGAAGACTTGATGTTCCCTCACCACGAGAACGAGATCGCGCAGTCCGAAGCGGCGAGCCACCAGACCTTTGCACGCCACTGGATGCATGTGCGCTTCCTGCTGGTCGAGGGCCGGAAGATGTCGAAGAGCGAGGGGAACTTCTACACCCTGCGCGACCTTCTGCTGAAAGGCTATCGGGCTTCGGCGATCCGCCTCCTGCTGATGAGCGTGCCCTACCGGCATCAGCTGAATTTCACGTTCGACGGTTTGGCGGAGTCGACCCACGCGGTGGAACGGCTACGGACCTTTGCCGAGCGGATGCGCGGGACGTTCGCCGAGGGGCTCGATGCGGAGTTGGCACAGACGACCGCGAAGGCGCGGGCAGAGTACGACGCGGCGCTCTCAAACGACCTGAATACGGCGGAGGCCAAGGCGGCGATCTTCGACCTGGTGCGCGCGGGGAATTCGGCCGCCGATGCGGGCACGCTGCGGGCGGGCAACGCTGCGGCGACCCTTGAGGTGCTGGAGCGGTTCGACGGCGTCTTTGCCGTGCTGGTGGATCGAGATGCGGCAATCACCCGCGCGGCGCTCGAGTGGGCGGAGCGCGAGGGACGGCTCGAGGAGGCATCGCCGGAGGTGGTGGCCATGCTGTCGCTGACCGATGCGGCGATCGAAGCGATGGTGGCCGAGCGCACCAAGGCCAAGAAGATGCGCAACTTTGCGCGGGCGGATGCGCTGCGGAACGAGCTGCTGGAGCAGGGGATCGTGCTCGAGGACTCCAAAGATGGCGTGCGCTGGAAGCGGAAGTAGCCCGGCATGACGAACATTCTCACGCTCGAGTTGGACGAGGCTTCGCAGGCCTGGTTCGAGGGGCTGCGGCAAGCGCACTTCCCCGCGCACCTGAACCAGATCACGGCGCACCTTACGCTCTTTCACACGCTGCCGGACACGGCTGAGGTGTACGAGGTTCTGCGGACGGCGGCAGAGATGCGGGCGCCGTTTGCGATGCAGGTGACGGGGCTGCGTCTGCTTGGGCGCGGGGTGGCGTACCAGGTGGGTTCGCGCCCGCTGCTGGATCTGCATGCGGAGCTTGTGGAGGCGTTTCGAGAGCATCTGAGCGCGCAGGATAAGCAGCGGTTTGTGCCGCACGTAGTGGTACAGAACAAGGCGACTCCGGAGCGGGCGAAGCTGCTCCTGGCCGAGCTGCAGGCGGGGTTTCGGGCGCGGCGGGTGGAGGCGGCCGGGCTGAGCCTATGGCACTATCTGGGTGGGCCCTGGGAGCTCGCGGAGAGCTTTCCCTTCAGCGGCTGACGACTTCGCGGGCGGCTGCACGGGCATCGCGGATAAGGTCGGGCAGGCCGACGCCGTGGTAGGTATTGCCGAGCAGCCACAGGTTGGGTTGTTTCTGGCGCAGGCGCTCAAGCTCGGCCATGCGATCGAGATGGCCGACGCCATACTGCGGCAAGCTGAGCGGCCAGCGGCGGACAATGTGGAAGTCAGGTGGGGGCAGCGGACCAAGCACGCCTTCGAGCTCCCGCAAGGCAAGCGCGGCGATGGCTTCGTCCGGCTCATCGGCAAGCGCGGCGGCAGAAGCTCCGCCGAAAAAGGCGCGGAGCAGGCGGCCGTCCTCGGGGACACGCTGGGAGTATTTCTGGTCGACAAAGGTGGCGGCCAGCAGGCGGTTCGTCTCGCCGGCCGGAACGAGGAAGCCGAAGCCGCGAGGCAGGGAAAAATTCTGCGAGAAGGCGAAAGCTGTGATGAGCGCGGAGGTAGCTTCGACTTCGTGCAACGCGGCCATGCGAGAGGAGAGGGGTGCGAGCAGGCCGTGGGTGACGTGGGCGGGCGTGGCGATGAGCAGGGCGTCGAAGTGTTCGGTGGATTGGCCGGAAGAGACGACCCATTGCTGGCCTTCGCGGGCCAGGGCGGTAACCGGGGTGGAGAGCCGGACGCGGTCCGGGCGAAGCTCGGCGGCCATGCGGTCGACGAGTACCTGCGTGCCGCCTTTGGGGCTGGTGAAGATGGAGTGCGCTGCTTCCCGTCTGGCTTGCGCTTGAAAGCCTCGGATGAGCGAGCCGTGTTCCTGCTCCATGCGGACGAACGCGGGCATGACCGCGCGGACGCTGAGCGTGGCGACATCGCCGCCGAAGACGCCGCTGAGCAGCGGAGCGGCAACCTTGGCCAGAACCTCCTCCCCGAAGTGCCGCAGGACGAAGCTGGCGATGCTCTCATCGGTGGCCGGAGCGGTACGGCGCAGCTCGTCCGCGCGTGTGGGTTCGGCGGCGTAGGCGGCGCGTGCGGCGGAGCTGAAGAGCGGCGAGTGGTCGAGCGCGGCGAGGTCGGTCGGGACCATCAGCCGCATGCCGTCGGGCATGGGCAGTAGCTGGCCTCCGGAGAGGATATAGGTCACGCGCTCGGCGTCGCGAGAGCCGAGGAGCTTATCCTCAAGCAGAAGTTCGCGGGCCAACTCGCGCGCCCACGGCTTTTCGGTCACCCAGCCATCGGGGCCGCACTCGATCACGAAGCCGTCCTGGTAGACGGTCTCGACGGTTCCGCCGAGACGGGGCGAAGCCTCAAAGAGTGTGGCGTCGAGACCGCCCTGGGCTCGATCGAGTTGCGTAAGCTGCCAGGCCGCGGTGACCCCGGCAATACCTCCGCCAATAATGGCGATGCGTCGCGGGCGGCTCACGCGAAAGCAGTTGCCGGTTCTGCCGCCGGCTCGTCCACCTGCGCGGCGAACTCACCGGTGGCGACCTCGGCCAATGCGCGAATCAGGGTCGGGCTGGCATTCAGGCTTTGCGCTCGCCACAGCTGCATGCCGAGCTCGCGAGCAGTCTCGGTAAAGGCGATGTCGATGTCGTAGAGGATTTCGACGTGGTCGCACAGGAAGCCGACTGGCTGCAGCACGACGCCCTTGTGCCCTTCCGCGGCGAGCGCTTTCAATGTGTCCTCGACGCTGGGGCCGATCCACGGCGCACCCGCCACGCCCTGGCTCTGGAAGGCGAAGAACCAGTCGCGCTCGGTCATTCCGACAGGGCTCAGTGCAGAGGCGATGGCGGCGGCGGTACGCTTGCACTCGACCGGGTAGGGATCGGGCGTGGGGTCCGCGCCGTAGTTTTGAATGCCGTCGGCGGGCACGGGCGCGCCAGGTCTGCCAGAGGGACTGACCGGGTTGCTGGGCGTGCCGACCATGATCGTCCGGCAGGGAACCGAGTGCGCCGTAAAGAGTACGGGGACACGTGTCCGGAGCACGGCACAGGCCCCCGCCCAGGCTGGCCACAGCTCAAGCGCAAAGGCCTGCGCGAGCAGCGGATGCTCGCTCCAGCCGGCGACAAACTCCATCTCCATGCCCTCGCTCGCTCGCTTGGCGGAGGAGCGATAAAGGCCGACGCTGGTGCGGGAGTTCTGCGGCGCGAGGCAGATGGCCTTGAAGCGGGTAATGCCGTCGGCGCGCATCCGGGCAAGCACGTCGGCGATATACGGGTGCCAGTTGCGCATCCCGACATACACCGGCACCCCGAGCGCCTCGGCCAGCAGCCTTCCCTGCAGCAGCGTCCAGCGGGTCAGCGGAGGACCCTCCGGCAGCGGCTCTTCGCGAAGGCCGATCTCCGCGTAGCGATGCTGCAGCTCCTCAACAACGTGCTGCGGCATAGCTCGGCCGCCGGTGACCTTGCCGAGATACTCGGCCATCTCGCCGAGGGTGTCGGGCGTGCCGTGGGCGAGGAGAAGGATGGGCAGTTGTTCGTCAGCAAGTTTCATTGGGTGCTCAACTCCTTGACCTTGAAGGATTTGACCCACTCGACGACGCGGATCACATTGTCTACCGGGGTGCCGGGCACGATGCCGTGGCCGAGATTGAAGATGTGGCCGGGGCGTCCCGCAGCCTGCCGGAGAACGTCAGCGACGCGGGCGTGCAGAACGTCTTCGGGGGCAAAGAGGGTGATGGGGTCCAGGTTCCCCTGGACGGCGCAACCCGGGCCGACGGCCCTCCAACCCTCCTCGAGCGGCGTGCGCCAGTCGAGGCCAAGGACGTCGGCGCCGGTCTCGCGCATCGCGGGCAAGAGCGAGGCGGTGTCCACGCCAAAGTAAATGACCGGAACGCCCAGCTTGCGGATGCGCTGAATGAGCTCTGTCGTGGGCGCGAGACAGAAGGCGCGGTAGTCGGGAACCGAAAGCGCGCCGGCCCAGCTGTCAAAGACCTGGATCACATCCGCGCCGGCCTCGACCTGCTGCTGCGCGTAGCCGGTGAGAACCTCGACGAGCTTCTCCATCAGTAAAGGCCAGGCAGCCCGGTCGCTGTACATCATCTTTTTTGTTTCTATGTAGTTGCGCGAGCTGCCGCCCTCGATCATGTAGCTGGCCAGGGTAAACGGCGCGCCGCAAAAGCCGATGATGCCGAGTTGGTCGCCATCCGTACGCGGCTCGGCGAAGTGCTTGGTCACCAGCTCGATCGAGCGCGCGACGTAGCTCAACTCCTCCACGCGATCGGTCCGCAGCGCCTGGATCTGGGCAAGCGTGCGGATCGGCGTGTGCACCTGTGGGCCTTCTCCGGCGACGAACTCAAAGTCGACGCCCATCGGCGTGAACGGCAGCAGCAGATCGGCGAAAACGATGGCCGCATCCACACCCAGGCGCTCGGCGGCCGTAATTGTTACTTCGGCGGCCACCTGCGGCGTGCGGCAGATCTCAAGCAGCGTGTGGTGCTTGCGGACGGCCATGTACTCCGGCATGTAGCGTCCGGCCTGGCGCAGAAACCAGACCGGCGTGCGGTCCACAGGCTGGCGCAGGCAGGCGCGCACGAAGCGGCTGCCGTTGCTGGGTGCGGCGGATTCATGCATGTGCGAGTCGCTCAAACGCTGGGTGTTCTCCCACCTGAGCGTAGCATCTGGCACTGGACGCAAGCGCAGCGGAGGCGATGTCCTTTGCGCCTCGTGGAACCGGAAGTCCGAAGGTTCAAAGGCTCAGGCTTCCAGGCGGAAGCTGTACTCTTCGATCACGGGATTGACGAGTACCTCGCGTGCGATGCGCTCCACCTCGCCGCGGGCCTCGGCCTCGCTGACGTCGCCTTGAAGCGACAGGACGAAATACTTGCCCTGGCGCACATTTTCAATGCCCTTATAGCTCATGCGCCGCAGCGCGTCGGCGATCGTTTGGCCTTGCGCGTCGAGTACCGTGCGCTTCAACGTGACATAAACATGGGCTTTCATCGAGTTCGATTATAGACTTGCAACGTGCTTCCCCTTGACCGGGGTTCCGCTCCCGCCTTCGAGCACCATCTGCGGGAGCGGCATCCGAGCCCAGACTGAACGAGCGTTTCCAAACGAGAGAAGATGCCAAACTTTATGCCTAACTATATGGAGTTGCCGGTCGGCGCCAAAAGTCCCGAAGTGATCAACATCGTAGTCGAGATTCCGGGCGACGGGACCAACAAATACGAGTACGACAAGGATCTACACGTCTTCCGGCTGGACCGGAACCTCTACTCGCCAGTGCACTATCCGGGCGATTACGGCTTCATTCCTTCGACGCTAGGAGACGATGGCGATCCGCTCGACGTGCTGGTGCTGGTCGATTCGCCCAGCTTTACCGGCTGCCTGATGGAGGTGCGGCCGATCGGCCTGCTGGAGATGATCGACCAGGGCTTGGGCGACGAAAAGGTGCTGTGCGTCGGCATGGGCAATCCGCGCTATAAGGACGTCTGGAACTTCTCCGAGATTTATCCGCACATGCTGCGCGAGATTACGCACTTCTTCGCTATTTACAAGGATCTTGAAGGCAAGCGCGTCGAAGTAAAAGGCTGGCGTGATGCCGCGTACGCGCGCAACAAGGTGGTGGAGTCGCAGGAGCGCTTCATCAAGAACAAGGCGAACCCGGAGCCCAAGCCGGTTCCCCACAGCTAGACCGAAGCCGTCTCACTCAACGTACTTTGCGGCGGGGAGTGAGACGTTTCGGCTTCGTCTCTGGAAGAGTTTTGCCGCCCCGTACAGGATCGGTCCGCACGCCGCGACCAAGGCCGCAAAGGTGAGCGCAGGCATGCCGGCCATTTGCTCGTCGCGAGCGGCCCAGGAGGCGTAGGCGATGAGCATGGCGGGAAAGATGCCGACGATTACGGCTCCCACTAGTCCCCCCGGCACGCGGAAGGGTCTGGGCAGAGCAGGCTCCCGGATGCGCAGCACAACCAGCGCGACAAACTCGAGCAGCAGACTTGCGCCGTAGAGCACCAGGTCAATCGAGATGAGGCGCTCAAACGACATGCGTACCGCCAATCCCCAGCCCACCGCGCAGAGCAGAATGCTGAGCCAGGGCGCGCCCGCGGGCGTGAGCCGGGTAAAAGCGCGAGGCAGCAGGCCTTCTTTCGCCAGCGCGTATGGTAGGCGCGTGTAGCTCATCATCAGCGCGTTGAACATGCCCACACCGCTGATCGTTCCTCCAGCAACGACTGCAAACGCCAGCACGGCACCCGCGAGGCCCGCACCGCCAAGCTGCCGCGCCGCATCGGCCCACGCGCCGGTCGAGAATTGCTCTGCTGGAACGCCCGCGATCGCCACCGCGGCCAAAGGCAGCAGGTATGTGGCAGCGACCAGCGCCGCCGCCAGCAGCATGGCCCTGGGATAGGTGCGTTGCGGGTCGTCCACCTCCTGCGCCACGGTCGAGGCGTTGTCCCAGCCCATGTAGTTCCACAGGCAGACGGAGAGCGCGCCGGCCATGTCCGGTGCGGCGGTGCCGGCCGCCAGCGCGTGCCATCCGCCGCCCGCTGCATGCTGCCCCAGCCCGCGCCACAGGCCGATCGCGATCAACCCGGCGAAAGGCGCGAGCATGGCCCCGAAGAGCCACAGCGAACCTCCGCCGACGGCTTTCGCTCCGCGCAGGTTCCAAGCCGAGCAGCCGACAACCACGGCGAGCGCCCACAGTGTGCCGCGGCCGCCGGTGGTCCAGGTCGGCGCGATCTTACCCAGATACAGCACGAAGGTGACCGGGTAGAGCGCCATGTCGAAGACGCTTGCAGCAAGCGAGAGCCAAGCCTCCTGAAAGCCCCAGAAGCCGCCCAGCGCGCGTCGCACCCAGACATAGAAGCCGCCTTCTTCAGGCAGCGCGCTCGCAAGTTCGCCGACCATCAGGCTGGTGGGAAGGCTCCAGATCAGCGGGATGACCAAAAGCAGCAGCAGCGCGCGGCCATACCCGGCTTTGCCGAGGATGTCCTCAAGGCCGTATGGGCCGCCGGCCACCATAAAGTAAGTCGCGCCTACCAGCGGCAGCAGCCGCATCTTCTTCGTCAATCCATTTGCCTCCGCGAGTGTGAGGATGTTTGCAGCCCTAGTGTAGGACTGTCGGGCCGCGCGGCACGCATGGAAACAGGTATCCTGAGTGCTGAGGGATCGGCATGCCGAACAACGTTCTTCCCATCGCCATTTACTACGAGCAGCCGAACTGGTTCAAGCCGCTGTTCGCCGAGCTCGATCGCCGTGGCACATCCTATGTCGCGCTGAACGCGGTGGAGCACACCTGGTCGCCCGCCGACCACCCCGAGGAGCAATACTCCCTGGTCTTCAACCGCATGAGTCCATCCGCGTGGAATCGCGACCACGGCGACCAGATCTTCTATACGCTCGGCTTTCTCGAGCACTGCGAGGCTCGCGGTCTGAAGGTCCTCAACGGCTTCAAAGCCTTCCGGTCCGAGCTTTCTAAAGCCGGCCAGTTGACGCTCATGGACACACTGGGCATCCCGTATCCAAAGGCTCGCGTCATTCACCGGGCAGCGCAGGCGCCTACCGCGAGCGAAGGCTTACGCTTCCCAATCGTCGTCAAGCCGAACATCGGCGGCTCGGGCGCAGGAGTCAAACGCTTCGACCACATCTCGCAGCTTGAGGCCGCGGCCAGGCTGCCGGCCAGCGACCCGGACGCGCTGGCCCTGGGCTTGGACTCGACCGCGTTGGTGCAGGAGTTTATTCCCGCGCGTGACGCCCACATCGTGCGCGTCGAGGTCCTCAACGGCAAGTTCCTCTACGCCATCAAAGTCCATATCACCGGCGAGACATTCGACCTCTGTCCGGCGGACATCTGCCGAACCACGTCGGGTGTCGACCTCAATCGCGCCGCGTGCGCCATCGACGCGCCGAAGTCCGGCATCACGGTCGAAGGGTACACGCCGCCGCCTGAGGCCATCGCCGACGTCGAACTGATCATGAAGCACTCTGGTATCGACATCGGCGGAGTCGAGTACATCACCGACGATCGCGATGGTCAGCGCTTCTACTACGACACCAACGCCCTGAGCAACTTCGTCGCCGACGGCAAAAACGTCCTCGGCTTCGATCCGTTTGAGAGGCTGGTCGACTGGCTTGAAAACGAGGCCGGGCTTGAAGTTTCGGTGTTTACCGGCAAATCGCCGGAGGAGCAGCAGGCGCTCGCTGCCGAACTGACGGTATAACGGATGCGCTACGGTTTTTGGCTTCCCGTCTTTGGCGGCTGGCTTCGCAATCTCGATGACGAACGGATGGAGACGAGCTGGGAATACACCAGCCGACTTGCGCGCCGCGCCGAGCAACTCGGCTACGACCTCACGCTGATTGCCGAGCTCAACCTGAACGACATTAAGGGCGTCGAAGCGCCATCGCTCGACGCCTGGTCGACCGCCGCCGCGCTCGCTGCGGTGACCGAGCGCCTGGAACTCATGGTCGCGGTGCGCCCGACGTTTCATAACCCAGCACTCCTGGCTAAGCAGGCCGCCAACATCGACCAGATCAGCGGAGGCCGGCTTACATTAAATGTTGTTTCCAGCTGGTGGAAAGACGAGGCAACCAAGTACGGCATCGCCTTCGATGAGCACGAGCAGCGGTACGCGCGCACGTCGGAGTGGCTGGACGTGCTCGATGGCTGCTGGCGGCAGCAGCACTTCACCCACCGGGGCGCGCTCTACCAGGTGGAAGATAATGTGCTCTCTCCGAAGCCTGCACCCGCGCGACGCTTTACCGGAAGCCCCACGGCACCAGCCACGCCCGGAGGCCGTCCAACCCTCTACGCGGGAGGTGAAAGTGACACCGCCAAGAACCTCATCGCCGCAAAGTGCGACGCTTACCTGATGCACGGCGATCCACCCGAGATCGTCGGCGACAAAATTGCCGACATGCGCCGTCGCCGCGACGCTCTCGGCCTGCCGCCGATGACCTTCGGCGTCAGCGGCTATGCTGTCGTGCGCGACTCAGACGCCGAGGCCACCCGCGAGGTGGCGCGGATCACCGACGTGAAGCAGTCCGCGCGCGGCTACGAGAACTACCAGCAGTGGATTACCGGCTCGAAGCTTGAGCAGAAGATTTCACTCGAAGATTACTCAGTCTCAAACCGCGGCCTGCGCTCCGGCTTCGTCGGAACGCCGGAGGCGGTCCGGGAGCGGCTGGCCGAGTTCGCAGCCGTGGGCGTCGACCTTGTCCTGCTGCAATCCAGTCCCCAGGCGGAGGAGATGGAACGTTTTTCCGCACAGGTCATAGAGCCTGCCGCTGTCTCCACGCTATAATTGCGGAGTCACCCACGTGATAAGCCGGAGAGTTGGCCGAGAGGCTGAAGGCGGCGGTTTGCTAAACCGTTATAGGGTCAAAAGCTCTATCGAGGGTTCGAATCCCTCACTCTCCGCCATCTTTCAGCTGAGTTCGGGTATCTCAATACCCGCCATGGACTCCGGCAGCGTCCGTCCTTCGGGACGGCATGTTTCTCCCCACCGGATCGACTTATCTCTTCCTTGAAGCGCCGGCGAACGTTCGACTTACTCCGCTTTATCAAGACACACCAACACTTCTTCGTCTTTGGCGAGTATGACTTTCCGGAGGAATGGCTCCTGCGTAAACTCCAGGCAGACAGGCCAGCCTGAGACTACTAGGTCGAAAGAAAGTTCTTACAAAATAAAATCTTTATTTACGTCAGCTTCTAACTCATACGCATTTCGAAACTATCTAGCTTCGCTGCAGTCAACGACACGGTACAGGCTCGGGCTTCCTTGCGGGTCGCCATCGGTTGCGGTCAGGGGCAGCGTCCACACCCAGCTCCGTGGATCCTCCCACGCCGGGTCATCGCGGTACGCGGCCAGGTAGTGCGCTCCCCATGCGCCGCAGGTCTCCCGAGCATTGGCAGAGGTTTGCCCCGGAGCCGAGAAGAGCGTCCGGATCTGCCGCTCAATCCCTGAGCACGGCGCTGGATCACCGCCGAAGACCGCACCGCAGTCCGCTGCCGCATCGACAATGGTGGCCCGATCGCTGTAAAGCATGTTGATCAGGTGCAGGTAGATGTTGTTGCCGGCGGTGTTTGCCTGGACCGGGCCGTCCAGGCTCGCCTCCGCGACGAATCCAAGCTTGCCGTAAGCCTTACGCGCAGCGTATGCAGCCTCCGGCAGTCCCGCCACCGTTGGTTGATGCGCGGCCGACAGCAGCGGCAGAAACAAGCGCAGCTCAAACGCCTGGTAGGCGGTCCCGGCAACCCCCAGCAGCAGCAGCCTGCGGCTGAGGGCAAAGGTGAAGCCAGCTCGTGCTCCCTTCCGTGGAGCCGCTTTGCTGCTCGCGCGAATCTCGAGCAGAAGATCGCTGCCAAGCAGCAGCAAAAAGAGGCACGGAAGCATCGCGGCCCGATAGCCGAAGTCGTTGTTTTCGATCACTCCGGAGCGGATGAACGAAACCAGAAGCAGCCCGCATAAGGAGAAGAAAAGCGCAGTCCTGCGTGCAGGATCGAGCACGCGACGCCGACTCCAGAACACTACCAGCACGACCGCATAGAAGCCCAACTCGATCGCATACCCCGGCAGCAGGAAGAGCAGCCGCACGGCTTGCGGAAACAGCAAAGGATGAGCCGCGCGAAGCTCTGCGAACTGCACGGACTGGAAAAAAAACGAGGGCTCCGCAAAGGTGCGAACGCCGAACGACAGCAGGTGGGCAGGCCCGGTGCTTGTGCCTGCCTGGGTTCCAGAGTGTGCCCGGATCAGCTCGCGCAGGTAGGGCGTGAGCAGCACGATTGCAAGCCCGGCGGAGAGCGCTGTCCGCGTGGCAAGCGGCGCATCGCGCTCCCAGATCAGCAAACGAAGCATCCACGCCAGCATCAGCATCGCAAAGCCAGCCGCCACGTAAATCGACAAGCCGAACGAGCTTGCGGCGGCCACCCCCGCCAGGCATACTGCCGCGGCACGCTGCTGTGTGGAGACGCTTTCCCGGGTACGCCACAGCAGCAAAAACGCAGTCATGCAGCTGATCAGCGCGGCCGTATGGTTCGGCACCCACAGGATGCAATCCATCCAGGACGAGATCTGATCGGTAGACCACCACTCCATTTCGCCCATGAACTGGTGTCGCACGAAGGTAAGAAAGAGCACGGGAAGCAGGTCGGCACCGGTCACGCCCAGCAGCAGAATGGCCGCGAGTACGCGGCGATGGACCCGATCCCGAACGCCGAAGAAATACCGAACCAGGAGCGCCAGCAGAGCCGTCAGTCCCCAACCCGCCCACACGCTGCTTGCGATCAGCGCCTGCCGCGCCGTTACGTGGACAAGCTTCATGCACATCGCGCAGAGCGCATACCAGAAGTAGTAGTAGCGCAGAGGCTCCGCGTGCCCCGGATGATAGAAGGGGTTGATCGGAGGAGCGGCGCTCAACGCCAATGAGTTTGTGAATCCTACCCGGTACGCCTGGTCGACCACGGTCACGCTTAGATAGACCTTGCTTCCAAGCTGGAGATCGACCAGCTCGACGACGACCAGCAGGGCTCCGAGGAACATGAGCGCCAGGACAGTCCAGAGGTGGCGATCGAACTGGACGCGTGGCCTTCGCCTCTCCGCGATCGTGATACCAAGCCACACCGCCGCGACGCTCCAGAGAGTAAGGGCAAGCAGGTTTGGTCCGGCAAGATGACTTGCGAGCGAGAGCAGGATCGGTGAAATCGCGAAGGAAAGCGTCACTGCCCAGGCCGAACGCGCGGGCAGCGTTTGCTCTTTAAAGCGAAACAGATCCAGCGCCCAACCCGCCACAAAGCCGGGGAAGAACAGCAGAAGCGAAAATCCGGCAATGCCCCGAATCGCGCCCACTATGTCCTGAATCGTGTAGTTATCCGGCAAGCTTGTCCTCGTGCACGCACGAGTTTAGAGCACAGGGACATAAGGCCGGACGATCTTCCGTGTTATTGCGGCTGGCCTCTTCTCATGTCAGGGACGAGACTTTTCCGGATCGTTCTTGAGCAGCGCAACCAGCAGCAGGACCGCAAGCGCGAGCACGATGAGTGCATGAGTGCGGTGGGTGAGAAAGCCGATCAGGCTGGCGGGCTGTTCCACTCCGTGCACCCCGCGCCAACGCACCGGCAGATGCCGCGCCCAGAGGACGGTGCTGGCCGCGATCAGCAGCAGTGCGCACCACGCAAAGCGAGCTTGACGCCGGGTGCGCGCGGCCATCAGCACCCAGGGCAGCGCCACCACCAGCAGAAGAGCGTCGTACGAGCGGTGATACACGGGAAGCAGCGTCAAGGCCGAAGTTGCAGCCACGGCGAGCGCCCACTGCCGGCGGCTCCGTCTCGCACTCTGCGCCACCGCCCAGCAAAGGGCCGCGGAGCCCACCAGCACAACCGCCGCCGTCAGCAGCGCGTCCAGGCGCGGGCTGCTGATCCAGTACCCGAACAGATAGGCGAGGTTCAGCCGTGGATCGAAGACGTAGGCGCGCTCGGTCAGGCTCATGGTGTTGCCTGCAGTCGCGCCGAGCGCCAGGTTAGCCTGCAGATCCGACGCCCAGGCAACGGTTCCCGGCTGCCGCGCGCACCACGTCAACGCCGCCGCCGCAACTGCGCAAGCCACGGCGAAGGCACGCAGCAGCATCCGCCAGCCATCCCCCGGTTTGACCAGCAGAGGAAGCGCGAACGGAAGAGCAATCTGCGGCTTCAGCAGCACGGCGGCCGCAAAGGCAAGCACGCGCAGCCAGCGCCAGCGCGGGTCGGCATCGAAGCAGCAGAGCAAAAGCAGCGCCGTCACTAGGACGATCGGATTGCCGTTGCCGAGCGCCCAGCGCGTCTCCGGAGAGGCCATAAGCAGGCAGAGCAGAAGGCCGCGCCACACCGCCGGCACGTTCGCCAACTCGGGGGAGGCGATCAGGACGCGGAAGCACCCAAGGGCGCTGACAACAAGCGTCAGGACATAAAACAGGAGAGCCCCATGCGCGTAGCTCAGGCCCGCAAGCGGAGTAAACAGCACGAGCGTAAACGGCGGGTACAGCGGAAGCGATGCAGGCCAGGTCTCGGCCGTAACGCGGAAGTAGCCGTGCTGCGCCAAGGCCGCCTGCACGGGAGCAAAGCGGTAGGGCGAGTCACCATGCAGCAGGCAGATGGCTCCGGCAAAGATGTTGGCAAAATCCGGGCTGTAGATGCGCGCGGAGGACGCGGTCTGCCGCACCAGGAAGAACAAGCCAAAAGCAATCAGCAGCCAGGCTGCCAGGGCGCTCAGACGTGCGCGCGACGAGCGGTGCGTGCCGGCAGCGGAAAACAGCAGCCGCATCGGCCGACTACTCTCCGTGCCGCGCAGCCGCGGGCCGCCTCACTTCTTCTCCTCGTGGTACTCCTGCTCGGTGTTGATGTCCCACAGCGAGGCCTTGTCGACGTGGCCCGCCACCAGCCCATCCACCACCGCCATCGCGGTCAGCATGGAGTGGTCCTGGTTGTTGTACTTGTGCATGCCGTTGCGGCCCACCAGGAACAGGTTCTCAAAGGAGTCGGTAAACGACTTCAGCTCGGAAAAGCGCTCATACGTGCCGAAGTACGCCGGGTAGGTCTTGGGCACGCGCACGACGTGGCTGTCGGAGACTGCGTCGGCTTCGAGAATGCCGATCTTCGCAACCTCCGCAATGGCGAAGCGCTTCAGGGCTTCGTCATCCATCTTCCAGAGATCGTCCGTGTCGTAGCAAAAATATTCAAGCCCAATCCAGACCTTGGTGGGATCGCTGACCAGAAAAGGACTCCAGTTGTTGAAAATCTGCAGCCGTCCCAGCAGCACGTCCGGCTCCTGCACGTAAATCCACGTGTCTTTCAACAAGCCGCCATCGGCCTCCTTGACCTTCAACCGATCCGCCAGCAGCCCGACGGTGATGAAGTCGCGGTACTGCAGGCCTGAGCTGACCTCTTGCACGTTGACTGGAATCGGTGCGTCCATCGCGTCGATCAGCTCACGCATCGGCATGGTGGAAAAGAAAAAGTCCCCCGCAAAGGTCTGGCGCTCGCCGGTTTCATTCACGGCGGTAACGGACCGGACGGTCTTGCCTTCGCAGTTCACGGATTCGACCTTCCAGCCCATATGGATTTCGCCACCGGTGTGCACGATGGTGTCCGCGACATGCTCCCAAAGCTGGCCGGGACCGAACTTGGGATACATGAAGCGCTCGATCAGGCTGGTGTCGGTGCCCTTCTGCGCGATGTCCCCGGGCTGTTTCGCACCCGATGGAAGCGCCTTTTTAATGAAGTGTTTGACGGCAGTCGTTAGGCTTAGGCCCTTGATGCGCTGCGCCCCCCACTCAGCCGAAATCTGCTCGCACGGTGTGCCCCACACCTTTTCCGTGTAGCTCTTAAAGAACGTAAGGTAAAGCTCCCGGCCGAAGCGGTTGATCAAAAAGTCTTCAAGGCTTTTTTCCGGCGCGATCTGGTGCAGGCGCGAGTACATGTAGCTGACGCCAACCTTCATCGTCCGCGTGGCGCCAAGATGGCTCAGCGTCGTCCCGGTAAGCTTGATCGGGTAGTCGAAGAACTTGCGTAAATAGTAGATACGGCTTTGGCGAGGCCGGATCAGCATCACCAGGTCTGGATCAGCGGGCAGGGTGCGAACAAGCGTGTCGGTGTGCCCGGTCTGTTCCGCATGCAGGTCCCCGGTGGGTCCTGTCTCATCGGTTTCAGTCACGATCTCGACCGCGAGACTGCTATTCCCGGCTTCGCGCAGAACAGGCTCTTGCGCGGCACGGGAGGGCAAGGGACGATTCTGGCCGTGGTAGCTGATGGTCGCCGCAGAGGTGCTTCCACCATCGCTTGGCAGTTCCGGAGGCATCAGGTCCATCCACCACTGCATCACGCGGTCCGACTTGGAAAAAAATCGGTGCCCGCCGATGTCCATGCGGTTGCCCTTATAACGGATGGTGCGGGAGATGCCGCCGATCTCCTGCGAAGCCTCAAGCAGGATGGGCTGGATATCGGTGCGCCGCAAAAGCTCGAGCCCGGCAGTCAAGCCGGCAGGACCAGCTCCTATAATGATGGCACGACGGCTCATTTCCTACACTCCACAGCAAACGACGGACTGGGGCCAAGTATACCCGCTGCCCCTGTAGGCGGCAGCCGCGCCGCGTCCGGGCAACCCCTCGGCTAGGTCTCTGCAACCGGTTGATCCACTGTCGCATCCTTCTATCCAGTCTGCTTTCCAGCCGATTGCGGTTATGCTCATAGCCAGGGCCTATGCGTTTGCTCTGCATCTCATTGCTTGTTCCGGCTCCGGCGGGTACGTCTTCTAGCCGACCGCCGCACATGAAAGGGCACTGGCATGGAATTTCACATCTCTGGCGCCATCCGGAAGCAGCTCGACGTAAGCGACCTGCTGTTCAGCTTCTCCGGCAACGTGGTGTTCGCGAACGTGGCCGCCAGCCGCCGGCTCGCCCAACGCCTTCGTGAGCTGAACCAGACGGAGAACCCGGATGCCACCACGCCGGA
>CAXTQE010000080.1:0-15259 GCA_964246225.1 uncultured Acidobacteriaceae bacterium
ATCTCGTCCAGCTCTGTCTCCCGGTCACGAATCTGCCGCCGCTTCCGGTGGTACGTCACCGCAAATCGGTGGCTCTCATCCCGTATCTTTTGGACCAAGTGCAAGACGGGGGACCGCCGATCCAGCACCACCGGGTCGTCTTCTTGCCCATGGACATAGATCACCTCTTCCTTCTTTGCAATCGACGCCAAAGGCTGCAGCGTCACCCCCATCTCCTCCAGCGCCGCATACGCTGCACTCAGCTGTCCTAACCCACCGTCAATTAGCACGAGCGAAGGGAAAGGCTTCTTGTCGTCCAGCAGCCGCTTGTATCGCCGCTGGATCACCTCGCGCATACTCGCAAAGTCATCGTTCCCCGTCACCGTCTTGATCTGGAACTTGCGATACTCCGCCTTGCGCATTGCCCCGTCCTCCCACACCACCATCGACGCCACCGTCTCCGAGCCCTGGATATGCGAGATATCGAAGCACTCAATCCGCTTCGGCACCTCCGCCAGCGTCAATGCCTCCTGCAGCGCCTCCGCAATCGCCTTCCCGTTCGGCTGCAAGACCCGGAACCGCTGGTCGTACGACTGCTTGGCGTTCTGGCACACCAGGTCCACCAGCGAGCGCTTATCTCCCCTTTGCGGAGCCGCCAGCTCCACCTTGTGTTTGGTCCGCTCGCTCAAGAGCTCCGCCAGCACCGCCCGATCCTCAAACTCCACCGGCACATAAATCGACCGCGGCACATATGCCTGGTCCAGGTACAGCTGCTTCAGCAGCGCGGAGAAAAACGCTCCCGGCGAGAACTTCTCACCCAGCTCCGTTACGCCCGTGTGCTGCACCGCCGCACGTCCCTCGCCCACCTCCGCGGCGACCTGCATCGGGTCCGGCTCCATCCCCGGTGACACCTCCGCCTCGCAACCCTCCTCTCCATCCTTATCGGCAATCTGCTCCGTATCGTTCAGTCGTTCACTCAAAAAATCTGGCAGATCCTCCCAGAAAAAGTCCCGCCGATCCACAATCTTCCCCCCGCGCATGTGGAAAAGGTTCACCGCCAGCATCTGGTTCTCGTAGTGGAACCCAAATACGTCCGCATCCTCGTTGTCCGCCGTCGCAATCCTCTGCTTGTCCCCCATCTGGTGCACGGTCACAATCTGGTCGCGCAGCTTGCCCGCCGCTTCGAACATCATCTCCTCGGCCGCCGCCGCCATCCGTTTATTTAGCAACCGTTCCAGCTCGTCCGTACGCCCTTCCAGAAACAGCCGCACATCCCGGATCGTCTCCGCATACGTCTCCGGAGGCACAAACCCGTCGACACAGGGCCCCAGGCACCGCTTGATGTAGTACTGCAGGCACGCCCGCGGGTGATACCGGCCCAGATCCACCTTGCAGCTTGGAATTAGAAAGCTGCGGTGGATCAGATCCACCAGCCGATGCGCCAGGTTCCCCGGAAAATACGGCCCAAAGTAGGCCCCGCCATCCTTCCTCAGCCGCCGCGTCACAAACACCTTTGGATAGCGGTCGTTCATTGTCAGCTTGATATATGGATACGTCTTGTCATCGCGCAGCAGGATGTTGAACCGCGGCTTGCGCTGCTTGATCAGGTTGTTCTCAAGCGCCAGCGCCTCGCGCTCATTGGCCACCGTGATGTACTCCAGGTCCACCGCCTCCCGCATCAAGGAGCCAGTCTTCTGGTTCATCTGGTTTGCCGCCAGAAAGTACGACCGGACCCGCGAGCGCAGGTTCTTCGCCTTTCCGACATAGATCACCTCACCCTCGGCGTTCTTATACAGATAGCAGCCGGCGGAGGTAGGAAGCGTTCGAATTTTTGCGAGAAGATCCATCAGGGCCCAGGCCGCCTTGGTCCGCTTATCGAGCTGCGGAGGCGTCAATCCTCATGATAAAGGGTGCGCAACCAAGCCTGCCGCCCCTGCCCCAACCAGGTCATCTCGGCCGAAGCGGACAGCCTCATCGTCCGCGGCAGTCGAGAGACCCCCGAAGTTTCTTCGCCCAGCGCATCGCAGCTTCGTCGTAGCGCGCAGACTGCAAACGGGCCAAAAAGGTAGGAGCGGCGTCCTTGCGCACCAGCGTCTTCGCCCGTATCAAAAGCAAGGGAACATCTGACCCGTCAACTCCGCAAATCTACCCTCAAGCCTCCGGCTCTCTCTCGCGCCAGGAATCTAAGTAGCACATACGACGCATGTTACAAACCAATGCGGTATTGGCATCCCAATTGCAAAGTGATTTGTAGGCGAAGTCGTGCCCAGGTCTGATAGGAGACTCAACAATGACCAATTCCTCTGCTTCCCCCTTTGCCGCCCGGTCCTTTGCCGTGCTTGCACTCGCACCGTCCCTCCTTCTCAGCAGCGTCTTTCTCGGCTGCTCCAGCAAGAAGTACGTCCGTTCCCAGACCGCCCCCATCGTCCAGAACATCAACGAGCTCGACACCAAGACCGCCGCAGACCACCGTGCCATCGTCGACACCGACCAACGTGCCACCTCCGGCATCAACGGCGCCCAGTCCGCAGCCGACGCTGCCAACCAGCACGCCCTCGCCGCCGGTGCTGCCGCCTCTCAGGCCAACACCTCCGCCGTCGAAGCCTCGAACCGAGTCGACTCGCTCGCCGGAGTCATCGCCAACCTGGACCAGTACAAGCCGCTCAGCAACCTAAGCGTCACCTTCGCCTTCGACAAGGCCGTCCTCACGCCTGCGGACAAACAACAACTCGACACCTTTGCCGCCAACCTGGCCTCGACTCGCGGCTACATCCTTCAGGTCACCGGAGGTACCGACTCGGTCGGCAATGCGGACTACAACTACCAGCTGAGCCAGCGCCGCGCCGACGCCGTCGTCAACTATCTCTCCTCTAAATTCAACATCCCGCCGCATAAGTTCTATCTCGTCGGCATCGGCAAGGACATCCAGGTCGCCGACGATCACACCGCCGCCGGACGAGCCAAGAATCGCCGCGTAGAGGTCCAGCTCCTCTCCAACGCAGCCCAGAACTCAACCCCGGCCAGCGCCGCCGGGGGCACCGGCCTTCTCCAATAACAAGGGCCATTGTAAGCACAGCTTCCTGGGGAAGTGTCCGTCGAAACGACGTGACGGAGCAGCACGCTAGTACCGCAGCTTCCGGTATACCAACGCCATCAACCCCGAAGCCAGCACCACCCACAGGAACTGGTACCAGTAAAAGAACGGAAACCCAAACAGGGTCGGCGTAGCCCGCGCATACACCTGCGGAAAACACAGCCCGACAAACGGCAGAATCAGCAAGAGCTTCCACCCGGTACGGGAGCGCTGGCTCGGTGCGGTTTGAGGCTCATCCATCCCCGCAGCATACGCCTGTCGCTCGCGTAAAGTAAGACTCATGTCCGAAGCCCTCAACCAGGCCATCGCCCTCATGGCTCGCCTCCGAGCTCCCAATGGCTGCCCCTGGGATCGCGAACAAACCTTCGACTCCATCAAGCGCCACACCCTGGAAGAAACCTACGAGGTCTTCGACGCCATTGACCGCCGAGCCTGGCCCGACCTCCAGGAAGAGCTCGGCGACCTTCTCCTCCAGGTCCTCTTCTACGCCCAGCTGGCTGCGGAAGCCGGCTACTTCACTCTCGACGACGTCGCCGCCACCCTCAACAGCAAGCTGATCCGCCGCCACCCTCATATCTTCTCCGATGCCTCTGCCGCCACCCCCGAAGACGTAAAGCGCACCTGGGAGGCCGTCAAAGAAACCGAAAAAGGCGCTCGCGGCGAGCAGCCAAGAGCCTTCCTCGACGACGTCCGCCACCACCAGCCCGCCCTCCTCGAAGCCCAGAAGCTCGGCCACAAAGCCTCGAAGGTAGGCTTCGACTGGCCTAACCCCATGGGCCTCCTCGACAAACTAGCCGAAGAGACCGCTGAACTCCGCGCCGAACTCGACCGCCCGGAACTCAACCAAAACGCCGCCGAGGAAGAACTCGGAGACCTGCTCTTCACCGCCGTCAACCTGGCCCGCCACCTTCACCTCGAGCCGGAGTTCGCCCTCCGCAAAGCCAATCAGAAGTTCCGCGCCCGCTTCAACCAGATGGAGGCCAAAGCCGGCCTCGACGCGCTCCAGCAAGCCGACGCCGCCGAACTGGACCGCCTTTGGCGTGAAGCCAAGCTCAGTGCGTCGGCGGCAACGGAAGCGAAAGCAGCAGATGGATCGCCTCCTGGTAACTCATCTCCGGCACCGGCCTGAAGTTCATCCCGTCGATCTCCGAGTTCTGGTGAATCGTCTTGAACACCACGCGGACATCCAGGTGCTGCGTAAAGTGAGTGAAGATCCAGCGTTCTTTGCCCACCTCCGCCTGTTCGAACGTGACTTTTCCGCCCGGATCAAGACGGCCGAAGATGCCAAACCCAAAATTAACCCCGCGAAAGATATCGCCTTCGAGCCGTGTTACAAAGCGTGTCCGGGCGTCGATCCACACGCGTCCTTCAAAGCCGGAGAGCGCCTCCGCGGTCATATTGGGAGGCGTCCACGCAGGGTCCGGCTTGAAGTCCAGCACGATCTCCGGCAAGCTGCTGTCCGCCGCACTCGGCGTACGTGGCCGCTGCGGCTGCCCAGGCGTGTAGGTAAAGATCATCGCGGAGGGCATCTGGCGCAGTAGATCGGCCGCAAAACGCTTTCCCATCTGGTCACTCTTCACGTGCTTGGCAAAAGCGGCCGGGGAGTCAAGCATCGCTTGCAACCGCTCACGCTCCGCTGCGTCCTCGTCCGCCGTCAAGGGCCGATTGTCCATCCGGATCCGCCGCGCTACGGTGCCATCTTTGGACTCCACCACCTCCCGCACCTGGTCGCCCTTGGCATCCACCTGATGAATCTGATAGCGCAAATACGACCGCTCGTACTCAAGCACCTTCACTTCATTGTTCGCCGCGTCTACCGCCCATTGCTTCGGCGGGATAGGACTTGGAGCCTGGCCCCACAGCCTTGAGCCAGCGACAATAATGGAGAAGCAAACCGCAGCAAAGAGTCGTTCCATCTTCAAAACCATAGGCACTCATTCTTCAATTTTCGTGTAGGACGTTCCACCCATTTGCAAAGTTTCCCCGTTTGCCTCACCGTAAGTGAGTTGGGTATAGTTCGCACTACGGGCTAAGTTGGCTCAGAGCTTCACGGCGATCCTCGTCATACTCACAACCAGAACGATAAATGCAGCACGAAAGGATTGCTTCACATGACGCCAGCGGAAGGTTCCACGCTTATTGGGAGGTCGGTCAGCATTCGCGGAGAGCTCTCCGGAAGTGAAGATCTGTTTCTCGACGGGAAGTTTGAAGGAACGATCCACTTGGCCGAGAGCCGCTTGACCCTCGGACCAAATGCCCACATCACCGCCGACCTTCACGTGCGCGACCTGATCGTCTTTGGCCTTGTCGATGGAAACGTGCAAGCGTCGGGGCGAATTGAACTGCGGCAGACTGCGGTCCTCAACGGAGACATTGTCGCCAGTAGACTCTCAATCGAAGAGAGCGCGTCCATCCGCGGGCGTGTGGAACTGACCGGGCAAACGACCACGCCGGGGCAGATCCAGAAGTAACTCAGGAGAGGGTCTCAGAAAGTATGGGCTTGTTTGGGAGCAGGACGAGCGCCTCGGGTACCGGATCAGGCGCCGCACGCACTGCACGGTACTCGAGTGGATGGTCCCATATGTCCAAGTTCCTCAGCTCGCGCGAGTCTCTGCGCCTGTTAGACATTGGACCCACTTCCGCCGGAAACATTAACTTCGTCACCCATCTTGGGCACAGTATTTACATGGCCAATCTGGTCGAAGATTCGGCCCGGTCGGAATACCTTGTTCCGCATCCGGACGACCCAGAAAAGAAGATCTACGACGCGCGACATTACCTGAACGACAACCTTGACTTCACAGGAAGGGTGTTCGACGCGGTAACCTTTTGGGATACGGCGGATTATCTCCCGCTTACCCTCTTACAGCCAGTCATTGACCGCATTTACGACGTGATGGAACCCGGAGGGCAGATCCTTGCCCTATTTCACGCCAAGCTAAGTGGGGAAGCAAATACATTTTGCCGCTATCACCTGACAGCAACTGACCAGCTCGAGATGCAAGCCGTGGGCATTCATCCCATGCGGCAAACTTTCACGAATCGGCAGATCGAAGGCTTGTTTCAACGCTTTGCCAGTTATCGCTTCTCCCTGGCAAAAGATACCCTGCGCGAAGTCATCATCACTCGTTAGCAGGAATGGATGCGTAGAAACGGGCTTCTAATGAAGCCCGCTCGCGTACGGAAATTATTTCGCAGGCTGCTTGCGGCGTTCGGCCCAACGGCGCTTCATAGCTTCGGCGATCGCCTTCCGGCCCTCTGGACTAAGCTTGCGCTTCGCCGCTACCGGAACCTCCGCCACCGCATTCTTGCTTCCTTTCGGACGTCCCCGACCAGCCTTCTTCTCCGCAGGAGCGGCGTTGCTTCCACTCAATAAGGAGCGTGCCTGTTGCAGGATCGCAATCTCCGAGTCAATCTGTGCAATCACATCTGTCAAAGCCAATACTCTACCTCCCATGTTAGTTGCGGCTCGACAATGCCATAGCAAGATTGTCGTTGGCGCAAAACTATAAATTATAAGATACGCGAAATTTCTACATCACTCCATCAAGATGTCTTGCAAAATGCATCTCCTACTAAAGCAGCTTTATAAAAAGATGCACCACCCATCTGTAATGTAAGTCCATCTCCCTTCAAAATTAGGGGATCCAGGCAACCAGGAACGGCGATGCTAGAATCGCCGCAAGATGCAACCTCTTTCGGCACGTGCCTGGTCACTTACTCTCCTCTCTTCACTCCTACAGGTTCTGTCTTTTCCGGTTGCAGGCTCCATCCCTCCATGGAGAGCCTCCCTTTGTTGGATTGCTCTGTTACCGCTTCTACTTGCACTCCTTCTTCCTCTAACCAGGGAGCGGCTTACGCTAGCTTCCGCCGGCATGCTTGGATACGCTTGCGGTGTCTTTTGGTATCTCGGCAACTGCGCCTGGATCTATCAGACGATGTACTTATACGGCGGCCTGCCTAAACCAGTCTCCTTCGCCATCCTGATCCTGTTCGCCTTGTACTTAGGCCTTTATCACGCCTTATTCGCCATTTTGCTCCTATGCGTACGCCGCTCCCGTCTGGGCACTCCTGGTGCACTCATCCTTGCGCCTTTCCTTTGGGTCGCCACTGAGTTAGCCCGGGCACGTATCACAGGATTTCCTTGGGATCTTCTCGGTAACGCTCAGGTAGACAACTTACTGCTGACTCGGCTGGCACCTTGGGCAGGTGTCATGAGTCTTAGCTTTGTCGTTGTCGCAATCAATGCATCGATTGCTTGGATGTTTCTCCACCCAGGCCGAAAACAAACGATGTTTGGCTTACTGTGCCTCGCCATCGCCTTCTTTTTGCAACTAGGCGGAAGCCTGCCACTCATCCGTAGCACCAGCCCGGAAGGAGTCGCGGGAAAGGACTCCGGCACTGCGGTTCTCATGCAGGAAAATCTAGAGGTTGGAGCAATTGGAAGATCCATGCAGCCCGTTTCAGCCAGTCAGGAGATGGATCTATTCTCCTCCGACAGCCTGAATGCCGAACGACCAAGCCCCTCATCTTCAGCCCAGTCGCGCGTGTCGCTCCAGACAAGTCACTCGAACTTGATCGTTTGGCCGGAAGCTCCCTCCCACCTTCAATCGAGCGATCCAGCCTTCCGTTCCGCGATGTCCACTCTGGCTCGTCGTGCCGAAGCGCCGCTGGTCATTGGCTCGCTCGGAGTGGACTTCAGCCCGGTTCCCGCTCGCGGCTATTACCTTTACGACTCTGCATCCTTGTTCCAGCCAGACGGAAGCTACCAGGGACGTTACGATAAAATCCACCTTGTTCCCTGGGGCGAATACATTCCCTTCAAAGAATTTTTCTCTTTCGCCCGCAAACTTACCGAAGGTGTAGGAGACATGGATCGCGGCACCAACCGCACCATCTTTACCAGCCAGGGACATCGCTACGGAGTCTTTATTTGTTACGAATCCATCTTTGGCGACGAGGTACGTCAATTCGCTCTAAACGGAGCAGAGGTGTTGGTCAATATCTCCGATGATGGATGGTACGGCGATACCGGCGCTCCCTGGCAGCATCTAAATATGGCCCGCATGCGAGCGATTGAAAATCATCGCTGGTTGCTCAGAGCGACAAATACGGGAGTAACTGCAGCTATTGATCCTGAAGGAAGGATTGCATCGGAGGCGCCGCGCCACGTTCGCGGAGCCTTTGCTTTTCCCTTCGCCTTCGAGCAGGGAACCACCTTCTACACTCGCCACGGCGACTGGTTCGCTTACCTATGCACTCTGGTGACGCTTCTTAGCCTCGGCTTCAGCTTCCGGCCGCAATGAACTATCATCGGGAGATGCTCTCCGATCTCGAATACAACTACTCCCCGGTCCGCGACAAGGTTCGCGATCTGCGGGAGTATCTTTGACTCGCCCCGCCTCCGTCGTGACCTGGCCCACATTGAAGAGAAAATAGCCGACCCCTCTGTCTGGGCTGATGCCACACGCTCGCAACCGCTCATGCGTGAGCGCAAGCGTCTGGAAACCTTGCTCGCGGATGAGGCTGAACTGTCACGCCGCGCCGACGACGTCGAAGCTTACTTCGAACTCGCCCGCGAGGGAGAAGATACTGAGCCGGATTTGATCCGCGAAATCCCAGCGCTGGTCGAGTACGCCGACAAGCTCGAATCGAAAACCATGCTCTCGGGCGACACCGACCTGCTCAACGCGATCGTAACCGTGCATCCAGGTGCCGGCGGCACCGAAAGCCAGGACTGGGCCGAGATGCTGATGCGCATGTATCTTCGCTGGGGCGAGCGCCAGAGCTTCAAAGTCGAAATCAACGAAGTCCAGGATGGCGACGAAGCCGGCATCAAATCGGCGACATTTACCATCTCGGGCGAGTTCGCCTTCGGGCTGCTCTCGGGCGAAACCGGCGTACACCGCCTGGTGCGCATCTCGCCCTTCGACTCCGCCAAGCGCCGCCACACCAGCTTCGCTTCCGTCTTCGTCTCGCCGGAGATCGACGATACCATCACGATCGACCTAAAAGTCGAAGACCTGCGCATCGACACCTATCGCTCCGGCGGCAAGGGCGGCCAGCACGTCAACACCACCGACTCCGCTGTTCGTATCACGCACCTCCCGACCGGCCTGGTCACCGGCTGCCAGAACGAACGCTCGCAGCATAAAAACAAAGATCGTGCCATGAAGATGATGCGCTCGAAGCTCTATGAGTACGAGCTCGACAAGAAGAAAGCAGCGACACGCAAGATCGAAGATTCAAAGCTCGACATTGGCTTTGGCTCGCAGATACGCAGTTACGTTCTGCAGCCCTACAGAATGGCTAAAGACCTGCGCACCCGGGTTGAAGTAGGCGATGTCGCCAAGGTACTCGATGGTGATCTGGAGCCATTTATTCGCGGCTATCTCCGCATGCGCCGTGAAGGAAACCTGCCGGCCGTCAGTGACGAGTTGGATGACGACTAAGTCGCTCGCTAAGTCGAAACATCTCTAACCAAGAGGATGAACATGCCTGAGAGTTCCAACGATCCCTTAGTCACACAGTTACTAGCTCTATTGCGCGGAGGTCAGGCGCACGTCGACTTCGACGCCGCCGTCAGCGACTTTCCTGCCAGCCTGCAAGGCGTTGTTCCCGACCATCTGCCCTACTCCGCATGGCAGATCGTCGAGCATCTCCGTATCACGCAGCAGGACATCCTCAACTTCTCCGCACCTCCCACCGGCGGCTACCAACCCATGACCTGGCCTGACCACTACTGGCCCGAGCAAGCCGAGCCTCCGCACGCACGTGCCTGGAACGAGACCCTAGCCGCTCTGCGTGAGGATCGCGCGAAGTTTGAAGCTCTGCTTACCCGTCCGCAGGTCGATCTATATAAGTCTTTCCAGTGGGGGCAGGGACAGAACCTGCTGCGCGAAGCTCTGCTCATCGCAGACCACAATGCTTATCATCTTGGGGAACTCGTCGTCCTGCGCCGCCTTCTAGGCATATGGAATAGAAAGTAGACATGCCAGTCAACGACGCCGACCTCCTCCGCGAACTGCTCGATGCGCGCACCATTGCCGTCATCGGCCTGTCCGCGGACGAATCCAAACCGAGCCACTACGTCTCGCGTTATATGCAGGACCGTGGCTACCGCATCCTGCCGGTAAACCCTGCACTTGAAGCTGCACTCGGCGAGAAAAGCTATCCCTCGCTTGCCGATCTGCCCGTCCGTCCGGACCTCGTGAACGTCTTCCGCTTGCCACGCTTTATCCCCGCCATCGTCGACGAGATGATTGCGCTTAAATTGCCGGCGCTCTGGCTGCAGCAGGGCATCGTGCATGTGGAGGCAGCGGCACGCGCAGAGGCGCACGGCATCCGCGTCGTAATGGACCGCTGCCTCATGGTTGAGCATCGCCAGGCAGGGCTTCAGAAGCGCAGCGCAGCGGAGTAAAAGGCCGTTCGACGCAGCCGCTTCTGTCCGCGAACGGCTACCCTTCATCGAACGCTCTACAATCGAAACGATGACTGCGCGCCGCCTCTTCTCACTTTTTGCCCTCTATCTTTTCCTCGTTCTGCCGCATGCCTCGCTCCACGCGCAGCTCCAGGAGGTTGGCGACGGAGGTCCTGGCCCGTTCAAGGCGCAGCACCTCACGGTGGAGCTCGTCTCGCTTGCCAACGGCATCGCACCGGGCGGAACCCAGCAGGTCGGACTCGTCATCACGCTAGAGGAGCACTGGCACGTCTACTGGAAGAATGCCGGCGACTCCGGAGAACCGCCGTCGGTCAAGTGGACGTTGCCCTCCGGATTGTCCGCCGGCCCCATGCAGTTTGCGACCCCGCAGCGGTTGCCGCTCGGACCCTTGATGGACTTCGGCTACGAGGACACCGCAGCCTTCCCCTTCACCCTGACCGCCGCCCCCTCTACCAAACCCGGGCCGGCGCACCTCGACGCCAGGGTTACCTGGCTCGTCTGCCGAGAAGTCTGCATCCCCGGCAAAGCACACCTTGGTCTGGACCTGAACGTCACACCGGGAGCAGCTTCAGGAGCACTTGTAGGTGCACTCGGCGACGCCATCCACCACATCCCGAAGCCCTTGCCGCCGCGCATGAAAGTGGCGGTCCAGGCCGGCAAAACCGATCTGGTCATCACGCTCACCACCGGCACCGCGGAAGAGGACGCCGAGTTCTATCCGCTCGACCCGGACATGATCCTCAACGCAGCCGACCAGGACACCAGGACGCTCCCGGACGGGGTACGCCTCTGGGTACAACGTGTTCCGGATGCGACTCAACTACCCGCGACCCTGCACGGCGTGGTCAAAATCAACGACGACGAAGCCTACGAGATCAGCGCTTCGGTCGTCGCCGGAGAGGTCGCGCGCCCAGCCCCGGTCAGCAAAGCCCCCGCGGCCAGCAAGGTCACCGCGCTCAGCGCCATTGGGCTCGCACTGCTCGGCGGCATCATCCTGAACCTGATGCCGTGCGTCTTCCCGGTACTCTTCCTCAAAGGGCTTGCTCTCGTGCAGTCTTCGGGGTCCGAGCGCAAGCACCTGCGCAGCCACGGCCTGGTCTACACATTAGGCATTCTGGTTTCTTTTTGGGTCATCGTGGGCGTGCTGCTCGCCTTGCGCGCCGGAGGAAGCCAGGCCGGCTGGGGCTTTCAGCTGCAGTCGCCGGTCTTCGTCGCGGTCCTTGCCGCCTTTCTGTTCTTCTTCGCGCTCTCGCTCGCCGGACAGTTCGACCTTGGCCTTTCTCTCACCAGCGCCGGCGGCGGACTGGCCAAAAAAGAAGGCTTTGCCGGCAGCTTCTTCACCGGCGTGCTCGCAACCATCGTCGCCACCCCCTGCACCGCACCCCTCATGGGCGCGGCCATCGGCTTTGCTCTCGCTCAGCCCGCGTCCATCACCTTCGCCGTCTTTACCGCGCTCGGCCTCGGTCTCGCCTTACCCTACCTGCTACTGACCCTGCAGCCCGCCTGGACGCGCTGGCTCCCACGGCCAGGCGCCTGGATGGAGACCCTCAAGCAGCTCACCGCCGTTCCTCTCTTCGGCACCGTCATCTGGCTAACGTGGGTCTTCGGCAGTCTCTACACCGGCGCGGGAGTCGACCACATCGCGCGCCTCCTCTTCGCCTTCCTGGTCCTCGCAATCGCCGGCTGGGTCCTGGGCCGCTGGCCGGCACGCGCCTGGGGCACGGTTGTCGCCGTAGTACTCGTCGTGGCGGCGCTGGCCATCCCACTCACCGAGGCCAAAAAATCCACCCTCAACTGGCAGCCCTACTCGCAGGCCACGCTCGATAGTGCCCGCGCCAGCGGCCATCCGGTCTTCATCGACTTCACTGCCGCTTGGTGCCTCTCCTGCCAGGTCAACGAAAAGGTCGTCCTGCAATCCACCGACGTCGTCCACCAGCTCGCCTCGCGCAACTTCACCCTGATGCGCGCCGACTGGACCCAGTACGACCCCGAGATCACGCGCCAGCTCAAATCTATCGACCGCAGCGGCGTCCCAACCTACGTCATCTATCCCGCCAGCCCAACCAGCGCAGCCGATGTACTTCCCGAGCTGCTAACCCAGTCGCTCGTCCTCAAGGCCATCGAGCGGGACGCCAGGTAGCCGGCCCGCCCGAAGCACACGTCCTCTCGCCTACACCGCAGCCTCGCCCATCAGCGTACCCTTCTCCTCCAACGCTTTCTGCGCCGCACCCTGCATCTCCTCGTCCGACAACACCGTGAGCGTCTGCGAGACCGACCAGCGATGCCCATACGGATCCGTAAACTGTCCATACCGCTCGCCCCAAAACATATCCGCTAGCGGCATCGTCACCGTCGCGCCTCCCGCAACCGCCTTGTCCCAGAAGCTCCGCGCATCGTCCACCTGCAGCGCCAGCACAATCGGCGACCCGCCCAGCTTGGCCGGTGTCATGCACGGGCCGCCCATCGAATCCGAGAAGTCATCTGCCATCATGATCAGGCTTCCGTTGATCAGCAGCCGCACATGCATGATCTTGTCCGAGCCCGGCATCCGGTGGGGCTCGCCGTCCACCGTCGCTCCAAAGGCTTTCTTGTAGAACTCAACCGCGCCAGCAGCGTCGGCAACGGTCAGGTACGGAGTAAGCGGGGGCACAGGAGTCATGGCACACGTCCTCGTTCAGATGGATTGGCGAACACCCACTTTTTACCACGGCCTCAGCCGCGCCGCGACTGCTTAATCCGCGCAATCTCTTCCATCCGTGTCGCCAATTGCCGCTCCCGCCCCTGATCCGTGGGCTGATAATATCGCCGCCCGGCCAGCGACGGAGGCAGGCACTCCATATCCGCCACCCGGCCCTCCACATCGTGCGCGTACTGGTAGTCCTTGCCGTAGTCCAGGCTCTTCATCAGCCGCGTCGGCGCGTTGCGCAGATGCAGAGGGACCGCCTCCGCCACTGTCTTGCGCACATCCTCAACCGCCGCTCCGTAGGCCGTGTACACCGCGTTCGACTTGGGCGCGAGCGCCAGGTACACCACCGCCTGCGCAAGCGCCAGGTCGCCCTCCGGCGAACCGAGAAAGTGCATCGCGTCGCGCGCCGACAAACACAGATTTAGCGCCTCCGGAGCCGCCAGCCCGATGTCCTCAACCGCCATGCGCACAATCCGTCGCGCGCAGTACATCGGGTCCTCGCCCGCCTCGAGCATGCGCGCCAGCCAGTAGAGCGCCGCATCCGCATCGCTGTTGCGCACGCTCTTATGCAGCGCGGAGATGATGTCGTAGTGCTGCTCGCCGCGCTTGTCATAGAGCAGCATCCGCCGCTGCATCGCCTCGGCCGCAAGCTCCGGCGTGATCGCAGTTCCGCGCCCCTGCGCCAGCTGCGCCGCTACTTCGAGCGCATTCAAGGCCGTGCGCGCATCGCCACTCGCATACGCGGCAATCGCCCGCAGAGCGTTCTCGTCGGCCTGCACCCCGCTCGCCGCCAGACCGCGCTCCGCATCCGCAAGCGACCGCCTGAGCAGCGCGATGACCTCCTCCTCGCTCAGCGCGACCAGCGTATACACCCGGCAGCGGCTCAGCAGCGCGGCGTTGATCTCGAACGAAGGATTCTCGGTCGTCGCGCCGATCAGCCGAATGGTCCCGCGTTCCACATACGGCAGAAACGCATCCTGCTGCGCCTTGTTGAAGCGATGAATCTCGTCCACAAACAGCATCGTCCGCGACCCGAACTGCGCCGCCTTCTCCGCCTCCACCATTACCTGCTTGATCTCTTTGATCCCGCTCAGCACGGCGGAAAACTCGATGAAGCTCGCCTCCGTGCGTTGCGCGATGATCTTGGCCAGCGTCGTCTTGCCCACACCCGGCGGCCCCCAGAAGATCATCGACGAGGGATCATCGTTTTCGATTGCCAGCCGCAGCGGCTTGCCCGTGCCCAACAGATGCGCCTGGCCCGCGTACTCCTCGAGCGTCCGCGGCCGCATCCTCTCCGCCAGCGGCGTCTGCCGCTTTGCCCCCTGACCAGCTATCGGCGCTGTATCGAACAAGCTCATTCACTCTCCAACCAACCACAAAAGTCCGGGTGCCCCATCTCAGCAACAGTCTCACCGTTGCTGAGGTGGGAAGTACGAATCTATCTCCGCCTCTGCCGCGAGGCCTCATACAACAGCAGGCTCCCCGCCACCGCCGCGTTCAGGCTTTCTACCCAGCCGGGGCAGGGAATCGTCACTCGCTCGTCGGCCATCGCCACCCATCCCTCCGCCAGTCCCGCGCCTTCGTTGCCGACCAGAAACGCGCACGCCTGGCGCAGGTCCACCTCATCCACCGCCGTCGCATCCTCCTTCATCGCCGCGAACAGCTTCACCCCCGCCTGCTCCAGCCGCTCCATTGCCTCCGGAGTCGCCGCCGCCACCGGCACCCGAAACACGCTTCCCGCCGAAGCCCGCACAGCCTTGCCGTTCCACACGCTCACCGTCCCCGGAATCGTCAGTATCCCCGTCGCGCCAAACGCCTCCGCCGAGCGCACCAGCGTGCCCAGATTCCCCGGATCCTGCAGCCCCACCGCAATCAGGATCAGCGGCGTCCCAAGAAGCATCTCCTCCACCGAGGCCCCCGGAGGCACCAGCAGCGCCGCCACCCCGCCGATCGCGGCAAAGGCGCGGTCGTGGGACTCGTTCCAATCCGCCAGCTCCTGCGTCCAGCTCGCCTCCGCATGCAGAAAGCTCGAGGCGCCCAGCACGGCAACGAAGATCTG
>CAXTQE010000080.1:15269-16437 GCA_964246225.1 uncultured Acidobacteriaceae bacterium
AGCGGTCTTGAAAACCGCCGTAGGTGCAAGCCTACCGTGGGTTCGAATCCCACCTCCTCCGCCAGCCGCACCACCTCCACCACCCGCGGCACACACTCCGGAACCTCGCGCCGTTCGCTCACAAACACCGTCTTCAGCGCCTGCCCGCTCTTGAGCGCCTCCTCCAGCAGATGTTCGCCCTCGATCGCGATCAGCCCGCTCGCCAGCCGCGCCTGCCCGGCAAAGGCCGCACGCAGCTGCTTCACCCGAGCATTCGCCCGGCTCGTCACGACCTCCAAACCCTGACTCATCCCCAAAAGTCTACGCCTGCCCTCCGTCTCATCCGTTCTTATCCACGCCCATCCGTCTGATCCGCGGTACGTTATCCTAAGCACACCCGAAGGAGTCCATTTACGTTGACGGCAGAGATCCTCCGCATCCACCCCCTTGAGCCCGAGCCGTCCCTCGTCGAGTTCGTCGCCCGTTCGCTCGACGGCGGCAACGTCGTCGCCCTGCCCACCGACACCTTCTACGGCCTCGCCGTCGACCCCGTTAATCTCGCCGCCGTCGACCGCATCTACGACATAAAAAATCGCGCCCGCCACAAGCCGCTCTCGCTGCTCATTGCCGACGTCGCCCAGGCCTACGCGCTCGCCCGTTCCTGCGACCAAGCCTTCGACCGCCTTGCCGAGCGCTTCTGGCCCGGCCCGCTTACCATCATCGTCAAGGCCGGATCGCGCCTGCCTCTGCGCGTCACCGCCAACACCGGCAACGTCGCCCTGCGCGTCCCGGACGCCGCCATCGCCCGCGCCGTCATCGCCCGGCTCGGCTTGCCGATCACTGCCACCAGCGCCAACCTCCACGGCTTCCCCGAGTGCACCTACGCGCAATCCGTCCGCGACCAGCTTGGCGACCAGATCCCCCTCATCGTCGATGGCGGCCCAACCGCCCGCACCGTCGCCACCACCATCGTCGATCTCACCGCCGGAGGCAACGAGTGGTCCATCCTCCGCGAAGGAGCCATCCCCACCCACGAGATCGCCCTCTGCCTGCAGCGTTAGAGGCATCGCCGACAGCCTCACACCGGGCCATACTAGAACTCATGGCTTCCGCTCCCCGAGTCCGAGGCGTCTCTCCCCGCCGCCAGCCCCAGACTTACTCGCGGACTACGCGGCCCAGGCCCACGCAC
>CAXTQE010000081.1:0-16350 GCA_964246225.1 uncultured Acidobacteriaceae bacterium
GTTCTTGAAGACACCGGCCATCGTCCGGCCCAGCCGGCTTGCTCCTGTTTTGTTTGCGTCACACACATTAGAGTGCCACGTCCGGCGGCCGGTTGCGAGAAAACAGCCAGCTTCTTGCCGGGAATCCGCGCCGGGGCTGCAACAGTACCTTTTCCTGGCGGCCGAACCCGGAAGGCAAGAAGATGCTCACATTTGCGGATAAAATAGGTCCTAGACCTGCCATGCGCCTCCCATCTTCCGTTCGCTGCTCGCGCCTCCTCTTCGTTCGCCTCGCCGTCCTTGGTCTGGCCTGCCTCTTCGCATCGGATCTGCGCGCGCAGGAGTACGTCGGCAACGACCCCCACGTGCCTTACAAAGACACCTCGGTGCTCAAAGTCCCGGCTGGGGCGAGGGTGGCGATCTACGACTTTGAAGACCTGGAATGTCCGGCCTGCTCGCATGCCTTTCCCATCGTGCATGCCGCGATCGAGCGCTATCACATTCCACTGATTCGCCACGACTTCCCGCTGCAGATGCACGTCTGGAGCCGCGATGCCGCGATTACCGCGCGCTATCTGCAGGACAAGGTCTCGCCCCAGGTGGCGGAGCAGTTTCGCGGGGATGTGTTCAAGAGCCAGGCCAACATCAGCAGCAAGGACGACCTGCAGTCCTACACGCGGAAGTGGTTTGAGACCCATAAGCTGCAGATGCCGTTCGTCATAGACCCCAGCGGCCGCTTCACAGCCGAGGTGCAGGCCGATCAAACGCTCGGCGAGCGCATCGGCCTGCAGCACACTCCCACCATCTTTGTGCTGTACGCCAAGGGTTGGGTGGAGGTCATGGACGTGACGCAACTCTACTCCGTGATCGACAATGCTCTGGCCGCCTCGCCTGAGACCCATGCCGTAGCCCGCGGCGGCCCAAAAAAATCATCGAAGACGAACTGACCGTCCTGCCGCAGTGCAACGGGCTGTAAAGCCGCGCTCCGTTATACTGAGAGTCTCTTGGTCAACCAACTTATCTTCGCCAATCTTACCCACCGTCCGGTCCGGACCCTGCTCTCCATGCTGGCGATCGGCGTGGAAGTCACCATGATTCTTACACTGGTCGGCGTCTCCTATGGAACGCTCGACGCGAGCGCCCGCCGTGCACGCGGCATCGGCGCGGACGTGTTTGTGCGACCTCCAGGCTCGTCCGCGATTAGCCTTTCTTCGGCACCGCTGTCTGAGAAGATGGTTCCCGTGCTCGCCCAGGAACCCGGGGTGGCTCTGGCAACCGGCACCATGGTTCAGTCGATGGGTGGCTTTGAGACCATCCAGGGCGTTGACTTCCCCGCGATCGACAAGATGGCAAGCACCTGGCGCAAACCCGGAGATCCCGAAAAAGAGGGCTTCAAGTTCACTGAAGGAACCTCCTTCCAGGAGCCGGACGACATCATGGTCGACGAGTATTATGCGCGCCAGAAGAAACTACATCCTGGCGACCATATCAAGCTCATCAATCACGACTGGCGCGTCTCCGGGATCTTCGAGTCGGGCAAGCTGGCCCGGATTCTCGCGCCGATCGGCACGCTGCAGCGCCTGACCGGCAACGAAGGCAAGATCTCCGCGGTTTACCTGAAGCTGACGAATCCCAACCAGGCAGATGCTTTTGTTACCGGCCTAAAAGGCAAGCTGAATCCGGGCGATCCCGAGCACGGGTATCAAATTTACACCGTGGAGGATTTTGTCTCCCAACTCAGCGTTTCCAACGTCGCCATGCTGAAAGACTTCATCTACGTGGTCATCGGTATCGCGACCATCGTCGGCTTCATCGTTGTCTTCATGGCGATGTATACGGCGGTGCTCGAACGCACGCGCGAGATCGGCATCCTGAAGGCGGTGGGCGCGGGGCCGGGCTACATCCTCAACATTCTCTTCCGCGAAACGCTGATGCTGGCCGTGCTCGGGACCGTCGTCGGCATCGCGCTCACTTACGGCACGCAGTGGCTGATCGGCCATGCGGTTCCAGCCTCGCTGGTCCAGGAGACGGTGTACAAGTGGTGGCCGATCACAGCCGCCATCGCGATCATCGGGACCATGCTCGGCACAGTGGTTCCGGCCATGCGCGCCGTTCGGCAGGATGCTACCGAGGCGCTCAGCTATGAGTGATCTCGACCTGCACGGCCATCTTGAACCGCTGCCCGCGCCCGTGGCCGCGACGACCATCATCGAGGTGCGCAACCTGATGAAAACTTATCGCGTGGGCGAGATCGACGTGCACGCGCTGAACGGCGTCGACCTCAACGTTCGACGAGGAGAGTTCCTGGCCATCATCGGCACCTCCGGCTCGGGTAAGTCGACGCTGTTTAACATTCTTGGCGGACTCACGCCTCCGACCTCCGGTTCGGTTGCCATCAACGGCCGGGACCTGCACACCATGTCCGACGCGGAACGAAACGATCTGCGCAAACGTACGGTGGGCTTTGTGTTTCAGAAATACAATCTGCTGCCGACGCTCAGCGCCGAGCAGAACATCCAGATTGTGCGCGACGTGGCCGGGAGGCCGATTGCCTTCGACGAGCGCTTCAAAGAGGTGCTCGAGATGCTGGGGATCTCAAAGCGCATGCACCACAAGCCGCGCGCGCTCTCGGGCGGCGAACAGCAGCGCGTCGCGATTGCGCGGGCAATCGTAAATGGCCCAGCGATCCTTTTGGCGGATGAACCGACCGGCAATCTGGACACGAAGAACTCAGATATTGTGCTGAGCCTTCTGCGCGATCTGAACAAGCGTTTAGGGCAGACCATTCTGATGATTACGCACAACCCGGAAGCGGCCGCCTACGCCGATCGTACGGTGCAGATGCGCGATGGGCGAGTCATCTAGCTGGTATAGAGAAGCGTGAACCAGAGGTCAAGCAGGGTCTACCCGTCCACCTTGTTTGCCGCTGCAAGACGGCCGTACCACAGGCCAGAGTCCTTCACGGTTCGTGTCTGGTCCCGAAAATCGACGTAGGTCATCCCGTAGCGTTCGGCATAGCCGTCGGCCCACTCAAAATTATCCAAAAGGCTCCAGGCGTGGAACGCACGCACGCGGGCGCCATCCGCAATGGCCCGCGAAAGCTCGCCTAATTCATCCCGGAAGAAAGCGATGCGACGCGCGTCCGGGACACGGCCGTTTTGCCTGGCGTAAGGTGTGTCGAGGTAACTGCAGCCGCTTTCGGTGATCTCGAGGATCGGATGGTCGTATTCGCGGCTGATTCGGCTGACCAGGTCATACATGCCTCGGGGCCACACCTCAAGACCGCCGTCCGTCAGCGGCCCCTCCGCGGGCATGACCGCGTCCAACTCGGTCCACGGGTCGCCACCATGAGCAGTATCCTGTGTCTCCGTTGCGATCGTACCGGTCAGGCTACGCCGTGACGCACGGGCGTCTGAAACAATACGCCGAGTGTAGTAGTGGAAGCCGATCCAGTCCAGCGGCACCTGCATGATCGCGTCATCCCCGCTTCGAAAACCCATCTGCTCGTATGGAGTCGGGACCACAAACGCGTTGGGATACCGGCCGTGGATGGCCGTCTCCAGAAAGTAGACATTGTTAAAGGCGTGGTAGCGCTCCGCAGCCGCCCGGTCCTCCGGACTATCCGTCTTCGGGTAGGCCGGGGACATACCGTAAGCGCTGCCCACCGTGGCCTTTGCCGACGCTGCCTTGATGGATCGAAAGGCCAGACCCTGCGCAAGATTGAGGGTGTGCGCCGCCTTTAGAAAGTCCGTATACACGGAGCGGCCAGGCGGAAAGGTGCCAACCCCGTAGCCAAGGTACGCGACGGTCCAAGGCATGTTGAAGGGCGCCCAGACGGTAACACGGTCGCCCAGGTGTTTGGCCAGCAAACCGGCGTAATCGGCAAAGTATCCGGCCAGATCCCGATTTGGCCACCCGCCTCGGTCTTCCAGTGCCTGGGGAAGATCCCAGTGATAGAGCGTACAGAAGGCCGTATGCCGGCCTCAAGCGCCACATCGACAACGCGGCTGTAATGGTCAAGCCCTTTTGCGTTTGGAGCGCCGGTCCCACTTGGCTGAATGCGTGGCCAGGAGATCGAGAAGCGGTAGCTCTTCTGGTTGAGTTGCTTCAGAAGGGCAATGTCTTCAGGGTAGCGGTGATAGTGGTCGCAGGCGACGTCCGCCGTGGCAGAACCCTTAATCTTGCCCGGCGTATGGCAGAACCGATCCCAAATGGACTCACCCTTGCCGTCCTCTTTCCATGCACCCTCCACCTGGAAGGCGGCTGTGGCCATACCCCACAGAAAGCCAGATGGAAACGTGCCCTTTGGGAGGTTCGGTGCGAGCCGGGCTTGTGCCGCGCCGCTGTTGGGGAGAAAGCTACTCGCGGTTGCAGCGATCGAGGATTGCAGAAAGGTGCGACGGTCCATAGCAGGCGAGCCCCTCCTCAGCGAATGGTATCTCCTCGAAGTCGAAAGGCACCGCCCTATTCCATCAAAAAAGAAGAGACGCATTCTTTCCCCATGGTGCGATCTGCGTCCTTCGTTTGCACTGCGGATGCGCTGCCCGTCTCAAAACAGGCCCGAACTCTTAGGCCTTGAAGAGCTCACCACACCGAGACGGCCACAATCCGCGGAGCCCCCGCAATCCCGTTCACCACATCCGTGCTCAGCACCGCTTCAAAGTCGCGATCCTTGAATCCGCTGCCGACCCGCCGCCGCAGCTGCCGCACGCCCTCGGGATTGCTCAGGAACTCGCCTGCCGCCGCCGTTCCGCTCATGCCGATCCCCGCAACGATCATCTCCGGCTGGCCTGTCTGCTCGTTGTGCAGCCTTGCCACGATCGCGTAATCGCGGGTTACCGTGCGATACTGCCGTTTCAGATCGAGCGACCACTCCTTGAACCCCGGATTGTTTGCATCCTCAATCCAGTACCGGTCCTCATCGCTCCCTGCAAAATGGAAGCGCAGCGGATTTAGAGAGCGCATCGTCCACTGGTTGTCCAAACCTCCGATCAAAACCGCCGGTCCCTGGCGAAGGTCCTCAAGCGTGGTGGAAACATTTGGCTTCGTCCGGTAATCCCGCTGGTGACTCGTCAGAATATTGGCGATGTGCAAGGTCGCCTGCATATCGGAGTAGACAACATTTTGTCCCAGAGCCTCGTAATCGAGAAAAGTGGGACCCTCTAGGCTGGAGTTCACACCTGAGGCGGCCAGCGGACCGGAAGTCTGAGGCTCACCCAGCGGGTTGCGCTTTTGCCCCACATCGGTGGGAACACAGAAGAGAACGGAACGCTGGGAGGCCAGCATCGGAGCCCAAAGCTCGTCCATGCTGTTGGGACGTAACCAGCCAATCATGTATGCCACGACCGAGGTAGCCAACATAAGTCCTGCAATCAGAAGGCTTATCCACCGCCTCCGGAAGAGCTGCGAAAAAAGCCGATTCCCCGGATGGAGGGGCTCCGCCACGCGCGCTGACGTAGGAGGCACCCCCATCGCGCGCAGTTCTTCTACCTCCGCAGCCGAAGGTGGAAGCGCGACTGCCACCCGGGTAAGCGATCTAACCCGAAACTCCGGAGCATACCGCCCCGGCAGAAGCTCAATGCGGATCTCCGCATCATGCTGTTCGTCGTGATAATACTGCGCGATGCGCTTCCGAATCTCCGCAATCGTGACCCGCACGATCGGATCGACTGCCGTATCGTAGTCCGCCGGACGATCAAAGACACGGACCCCTAGCAGGCGCTCCTTCAGAAACTCCCCGCGCCCAGCCAATGTTTCTTCAACGATGAAGCGGAGCAGCGGCGGGTAGCGGCGGCTGTTCTTGAAGTGGTGGCTTTCGAGCAGACGATTGAGTTGCTCGCGGACCTGTCCACGATCCTCGTCGCTCGAAGGGACAGACGTCGATCTGCCTTCCTGAACTGTGTGCATATCCTTACCTTTCAGGCTGCCCGAAGCATAGTCGCAGGAGGCGAAGCTTGGCAACTCCACTTTTTACCTACTTTTAACCTCCTCGAAAGTTGCAGTTATCGGCTCAATAACGGTTTACCTTCCGTTCCATACCAGACCAACCCTATACGGTTCCCACTCCAGACGCCTAGCATCTGGCCCGAAGCTAAATACATGTGTCCAGGCATCCTCTCCATGGAGCCTGCCTGCTCGTTTCTCCTACAACAAGCCGTAAAGGAAGCATCCAAACCATGAACAATCGAAGCAAACGATCCTTACCTGCAAGCACTGGCCAGTGCAACCCCAAGTGGAAGAGGCGTCTGCGCGTGACTGCCTTGCTGACCCTGGGCTCCGCGACACCGTTCCTCGCTGCGCAGCTGACGACAGCCGACATTCTCGGAACCGTCACCGACTCCACCGGCGCTATCATCCCCAACGCGAGCATCCGCCTGGAAGATAACGGCACCCATGCCATTCGCACCGTCACGGCCAGCTCCTCCGGAGAGTTCGATTTCTCGCTCCTGCAGCCAGGCCGCTACACCGTCACCGCCTCCGCTCCCGGCTTTCAGGAGTTCCGCGTCGCTGACATCGCCGTCAACGGCGGCGACCATGCCCGCGCCGACGCCAAGCTTCAGGTCGGCTCATCGACCCAGGTCGTCGAGGTCACCTCTCAGACGCCTCTGCTCCAGGCTGACAGCGCCAACGTCGTCACGACCATCACGACAGAGGCAGTCGAGAATCTGCCCACCTCGCAGCGCAATCTCACCTCACTGGTCATTCTGACGCCCGGCGCGAACGAAGCCGCTTCAGTGGATGGACTGAGCAGCGGTGCACGCCCGGACGACCGCCGCCTTTCGAGTTCCTTCTCGATCAACGGCGAGGACTCTCAGCTCAATAACAATCAGATTGACGGCACCGATAACAACGAGCGCATCATCGGCACCATCGGCGTCAAGCCGTTGATTGATGCGATTGAAGAGGTGACTGTTCAGACCAATGACTACACCCCCGAGACCGGACGAAGCGCGGGCGGCGTCGTCAGCGTGCTGACCAAGCGCGGCTCCAACCAGTTCCACGGCACCGCGTACGAGTTCATCCAGAACGATCGCTTCAATGCCAAAAATCCCTTTGTCCCCGTCGGCAATCGCACTCCGGAGCTACGCCAAAACGATTTTGGCGGCTCGATTGGCGGCCCCATCTTCCGCGACAAGACTTTTTTCTTTGGCGCGGCAGAAGGATTCCGGCTCGTCGCGGGGCAGCCGACCTCAACGACCCTGGTTCCGACACTCGCCCAGCAGCAAAATCCTGCTGCGGTCGTGGCGGCTGATCCGTATACGGCCGGCTTGCCAATCAGTCCAATTGCTCTCAACCTGCTGAAGCTTTATCCCGCGCCGAACACCACGGCCGGAGGAGCCGCCTACAACTACGCGACCAATCCAAAGCAGACCAACTACTCCTACACTGTGGATGCCCGCATCGATCATCAGTTCAATACGAACAACACCCTGTTCGGCCGCTACACATCCAACCACGTTAATGCCCTGATCCCCACACCGCTGCCCAACGTCGTCATTAATGGAGTCTCCATCAATCCCGGCAATGGCCAGTTCGGGTTCGCCGGTCCGGCTATTGACCTCGCCTATAACGGCCAGCTCAACTACATCCACACCTTTACGCCACGCCTGCTCCTCGAACTGCGGGCGGCCTACACCCGCATCGACAATCAATCGAATTCGCCGAACTCCGGCACAAACGCCGCGACGGCAGTGGGTTTCCCGGGAAACATCGATTACAGCACCGCAAGTTCGGGTCTGCCCTTGATCGGCATCTCCAACTTCGCTCCGCTCGGAGACAGTAACTACGTTCCCATCCACGACCTCACCAACACCTACCAGTACTCCGGTACGGTCAGCTACAATCTCGGCAAGCACGCGCTGCGCTTTGGAGCGGAGTCTATTCGACGCCAAGCTAAAAATCAGCAGAGCAGTAACGCGGTTGGCAACATCAACTTCGGCCTGGCGCAGGATACGGCTGGGACTGTCAGCTCAACCGGCCCTCTGAGCCAAACTCAAGCCCTAAATAACTCACTTGCCACCTTCTTGGTGGGAGCTTTCACCGGAGAGGGCCGCAACATCGATCTATACACCCCCAACTACCGCACCTGGGAGCCCGGCTTCTACGCCCAGGACACCTGGCGCGTCACCCCAAACCTGACTGTCGTCTATGGTGCTCGGTATGACTTTTACACACCGTTTACTGAAGCCGATGGACGTATTTCAAACTATGACCCAACCAACCACGTGCTGCTCGTACCGCAGGCGGGCTACAATTTTCTGAAAACGCAGGGCGCAAATCTGAGTGGCGTCCTTCCTTCGACTCCCACTGCCGGCATTAAGACCACATATACCAATATCGCCCCGCGAGTGGGCTACTCTGCCACTATTCACCCCAACACGGTTATTCGTGGCGGCTTCGGTCTGGCCTTCTTTCCCGGAAATTACACCTCGAACGCCTCGCTCAAGAACGCCCCCTTTAACGCCGTTTACTCGCCAAGCGTAGGTAGCTCCGGCTGCCAATCGACTATCGCCAACCAGATCGTTACGAACTATAATGCCGCCAACCCAGGTCATACACAGACCGTGCTTCCAGCCTGCCAGACCGCACTGGGCCAGACCAACACCCTTGCCGGAGGCATTCCCATCCCCGCTCCCCAGGCGCTGAACAGCCCTAACCTCAGCCTGGGCGACAACGTCGCTACCAATTTCCGCTCCTCTTACGTCATTCAATACAACACGCTGGTCGAACAGCAGTTCGGCAAGAACGTAGTAACGATTGGGTACGTCGGCCAGCTTGGACGACATTTGCCTGCAACCCTGAACGACATCAACGTCCCGGATCCGCACACCGCGGTTATCGGACAACAACTCACCGTTCGTCCTACCGCGACCATCCTCCCCGGCCTTGGTGGCGTTGGTGAGTATTACAGCATCGGCACATCTTCCTACAACGCACTGCAGGTCTCCTTCCAGCGTCGCCTCAGTGCTGGACTGACCGTCACGTCCAACTACACCTGGTCGCATGCTATCGACGATGTAACCGATCTCAGCTTGGAAGGGCAGGAGGGCTGGGGCAACCTCGATCCTTTCAACATCGCCCAATATGAAACCGGCAGCAGCGATCTCGATCTCCGCAACCGCTTCGTCTTCGCCGGCAATTACGAGCTGCCGTTCTTCAAGACTTCAACCGGCTTGAAGCGCATCCTTCTCGGCGGCTTTCAGACCAACGCCATCTGGATCTGGAATGCTGGCAGTCCTTTTAGTATTACTGACAACTACACCGGCTTGGGCAATTCGGTTTACGGCGGTATCGGCGGCGGGCCCACGCGGCCGTTGCAGATCGGCAATCCAAAGACTGGCGGCCACACCATTCAGCAGTGGTTCAACCCCCAGGCGTTTGAAGTACCCCAACCCGGCCAGTTCGGCAATACCTCCCGTAACAGCCTTACAGGTCCAACCTTTGAGCACTTCGATCTCTCTGTCTTCAAGAACATCCTGATCACGGAGAAGTACAACCTGGAACTCCGCGCAGAAACTTTCAACCTGACAAACACTGCGGGGTATTTTGTCCCTAACAACCAGAACGACCACGCGACCACCAACGCCGTAGGCAACTATGTGCAACCGGGGAACCTGCCAACTCCCGGCAACGGCTTCGCGCAAATCGTCTCCACCAACCCTGGCTATGTTCCTCGCGAGCTTCAGCTTGCTGTCAAGTTCAAGTTCTAGTGGCATCCTGAAACCGACACGAAGCCCCATTTGCAGCTCACCGCAAATGGGGCTTTCGAGTCAGAGAAGCCCTCCGAACCTGCCGCTCTGCCGCGCTCTAAAATCTCTGTCGCCTTCAATCCAAAGGAATTTCCTTGAACTCCAAATTCTCAAGACGCGCGCTGGCCCGCATGTTTGGCGGTGCCTCTGCTGCCCTGTCCTTCCCCGCTGCCGCTACCTCGGCCTCTGCCGCCCAGGGCTCCGGGGCCTCCTCGCGTGACTTCCCCGCGAACTTCCTCTGGGGCTCAGCCACCGCCTCCTATCAGGTCGAAGGCGCCGTACACGAAGGCGGCCGCGGACCCTCCATCTGGGACACCTTCTCCCACACCCCCGGCAAGACCCACAACGGCGACACCGGCGACGTCGCCGACGACTACTACCATCGCTATCGCGACGACATTGCCCTGATGAAGGACCTCGGCCTCAAGACTTGCCGCTTCTCGATCGCGTGGTCGCGCATCTTTCCCACAGGCACCGGCCAACCCAACCAGCAGGGTCTCGACTTCTACCGGCGTATGGCCGACGCGCTGCTCGAAGCCGGGGTCCAGCCCTTCTGCACTCTTTACCACTGGGACCTGCCCCAGCCCCTGCAGGACCGTGGTGGCTGGGAGAATCGCGATACTGCCAAGGCCTTCGCCGACTACGCCGGCTACACCGCCGGTCAGCTCTCCGACCGCATCCAGCACTTCATGACCATGAACGAGATGCGCACCTTCGTCGAGCTCGGCTACCGCGACGGCACCCACGCCCCCGGGCTCAAGCTCGACACGAAACGAGTCGCTCAGCTCAACCACTTCGTCGTCCTCGGCCATGGCATGGCCGTTCAGGCCATCCGCGCCCACGCCCGCCCCGGTACCCGCGTCGGCATCGCCGATAACACCACACCCACCATCCCCGCCATCGAGACTCCGGAGCACATCGCCGCCGCCCACAAGGCCATGCGCGAAGAAAACGCCATGTTCCTTACCGTGCTCGAAGAAGGCCGCTACACCGACCTCTACCTCAAGCGCCTCGGCGCCGCCGCACCCCGCTTCACTCCCGAAGAGATGAAGATCATCTCTAGCCCCATGGATTTCGTGGGCATCAATATATATCAGCCCGCTTACGTGCGCGCTGACAGCTCCGAAGCCGGCTACACCATCGTTCCCCCACCCGCCTCGTACCCGCACATGTTCAGCGAGTGGCTCAATATCGGTCCTGAAGCCCTCTACTGGGGTCCCAGGCTCGTCCATGAGGTTTGGAACGTCAACGAAATGTACATCACTGAAAACGGAACCTCCTCTTCCGACACCCTCGCACCCGACGGCCACATCTACGACCTCGACCGCGTCATGTTCCTGCGTAACTACCTCAACCAGCTGCAGCGTGCGGTGGCCGAGGGCATCCCGGTCAAGGGTTACTTCCTCTGGAGCCTGCTCGACAACTTTGAGTGGGCCGACGGCTACGAAAAGCGCTTCGGCATCACCTACGTCGACTTCACCACCCAGAAACGAACCCCCAAACTAAGCTCCGCCTTCTACAAAAACGTCATCGCCACCGGCCGCGTCTCCTAACAACTTTCCCTACCGCGAAGGTGCACCCCCACCGAGGGCCAGGATGGAGCGGAGGGCGACGGCAGCGACGTTCAGGCACAGGATTTCCGCTCCGGATTAACCCGAAAGGGGTTCCTAGTGACCCTTATCGGGGCGTCGGTCCAACGAAAGATGCATAACGTAAACCGCCCAGGTGTCGATATTGATTAGTAGTGAACTTTATCCGAAACGCGCTCGCCGTAGCCCTGCTCGCACTTGCCTGCGGAGTTCTGCGCGCTCAGGAATATAGCTTCCACTACTTCGGGGCGAGCGATGGGCTTACCAATCTGACGATCCGCGAGATTTATCAGGATCACAGTGGCTTCTTGTGGGTGAGCACAGAAAACGGGATATTCCGCTACGATGGCGAGCGTTTTGAGGAGTTTGGACCGGACAAGGGCATCCCATCCACCACGGCCGTTGGACTGGGCGATGCTCCCGACGGCACGTTGCTTGCAGGCGGCAGCTTTGGCCTCTATCACCTCCGCGGCAACCGCTTTGAAGAGCTCAAACTCGGCTTCAAAACCGTAAGCTGGGCACAAGGGATCCAGTCGGACGGCAAAGGTCACACCTATGTCGGCACGGACACTGGCCTGGTGGTGCTTTCGACCAACCCCAACAGCGCCGGTTTTCAGGTCCGGACCATCCCTCAGCCCGCAGGTGTTACTGGATCCGGCGCTTTCGGCGTGCTTGTGGATGGAGATACAGTCTGGTATGGCTGCGGGCTGGAGCTCTGTCGCATCAATGCTCAAAAAACCGAGGTATTTGGAAAAGACGCTGGATTGCCGGAACGCGCCTGCATCACCATCCGAAAGGATCACGATGGAAATGTCTGGGTGCGCGAGGGAAAACTGGGTGCGTTTGAGTTGCCGGCCGGCCAAACCAGGTTCCGCAGACCGGACTCTCCTTTGCCTGTCGAATCTCTCGGTGGCATAGCCGGCACTGATGCCGAGGGACGAATCCTGCTCCCTTCCGCGGAAGGGCTCTTGATCCGCGACAAGGAGGGTTGGCAGAAGATCGATCGCTCCGTTGGCCTCCGCGGAGCCGTTTACTCGGTCTTCGAGGACCGCCAGCACTCTCTCTGGATCGGTTTAGCCGGTCGCGGGCTTGCCCAGTGGCGCGGTTACCGGCAGTGGACCGGCTACTCCACCGCCAGTGCATTAGGCAGCGATCTGGCATACGAGGTGCTTCCGCGCCCCGACGGATCCCTGTTGGTCGGCACGGAAGGTGGGTTGTATCACGGCCAGCCGCAAGGTTTCGCCATGAACTGGACCAAGGTCGCAAGTCTTGGGAGCTCTCCCGTCCACAGCATTCAGGTTGCGCCAGGAGGAGACCTGTGGGTGGGGACCGAAGCTAGGGGCGCGGCGCGCATCCATTCCGCGGACAGCAGCGTGACATGGTTTGGCGACAAGCAGGGACTTACCGGCAAAGAAGCCTACGTATTGCGCTTCGATCGCCTGCATCGGCTCTGGGCCGCTACCGAAGCTGGGCTGTTTATGTCCTTGCCTCCCTACCAGCGGTTTACGCGCATACCTGAACTGCCCGCAGGTCGTTTTTGGGCGATCGCTGAGGCAAGCGACGGCAATCTCTGGGCCGGCGGTGCCGGAGGTCTGTTTGTGTGCGTAAGAGGCGTCTGGAAGAACATCATGTCTGCCGACAGCTTGAACGACAGGGAGGTGACTTCGCTCGGAGCCGGCGCGGACGGGGTCATGTGGGTTGGGTATCGCCCCGGTGGCGGCATCGACCGTGTGCATCTTTCGCCCGGCGGCATTCAGATCGATAAGGGTGTACAAAGACGTGGAACGAACGGCATTGTCTACTTCTTAGACTTTGATGCGCATGGCCGCTTGTGGGCAGGCACGGAGCGGGGCGTGGACGTCTGGGACGGAAGTCGCTGGAGTCACTATGACATGCGCGACGGGCTAGCCTGGGATGACTGCGATTTGAATGGCTTTGCTGCTCAGGCTGACGGCACCGTCTGGATCGGGACCTCCGGGGGACTTTCCCGCTTTACGCCGAACCTGCACAAAGAACTCAGCAGTCCACCTGAGGTCGTTTTCACCCGCCTCACCATGGGGAACAAGGATGTTTCCGGTCTGAGTAAACCGTCGCTTGGCGCTCCATCCAACTCTGTCATTGCCCAGTTCGCAGCGCCGGGCGCGCGTAATCAGAACGCAGTTCTGTTTCGATACCGCTTGATGGGCGCTCAAACCGTATGGACGGAGACAACGGAGAGAAAACTGCAGTTCGCCCAGTTGGCAACGGGAGCGTATCGGCTGGAGATCGAAGCCAAAGATCTCGATGGCGAATGGACTGGACGCCGGGCGGAGTTTCCCTTTGTCATTCTCCCTCCGTGGTATTTGTCATGGTGGTTCATCGGCACGTGCAGTTTGCTTCTCGCCTCGGTGATAACGGGTGTGGTCCGCTGGCGCATGTTGAGGGCGAAAAAGCGAGAGCGTGAACTTGTGCTCCTTGTCGACGAAAAGACGCAGGACCTGCGTAAGGCAAATGAGGAGTTGAAGCGACTTTCCTTTACCGATCCCCTGACCGGACTGGCCAATCGGCGTGTGTTCAATCAAACGCTGGAGAGGGAATGTTCGCGGATCAGACGAACCGGCGCCGCAGTTTCTCTCCTGATGCTGGATGTGGATTACTTCAAAGCGCTGAATGACTCCCAAGGACACCTGAAAGGCGATGAATACCTGGTGATTATCGCTGCCGAGCTGGCGCGTCTTGCCAAGCGGCAGCCAGACCTTGCCGCGCGGTGCGGCGGCGAGGAGTTCGCCGTGATCCTCACCGGAACCTCTGGTGCCGATGCCAGGCAGCTTGGCGAGGAAGCACGACAAGCCATCGAAGCCCTTCAATTGCCACACTGGGCTTCCTCCGTGGCACCCTTCCTTACCGTAAGTATCGGCATCGCAACCGGAGTAACAGGAGGCTGGACGACGCCTGACGCACTGGTTGCCGCGGCGGACCAGGCTTTGTATGCGGCGAAACGAAGCGGAAGGAATCGCGTCGTCGTAGCAATGGACGAAGCAGAGCAAACAAACGCTCTCCATGTCGCAAATAGCATCCTTTTTGACGACTCACCCAGGGTCGCGGATCGCGTGGAGACATCAAGCTCAACCGGACTCTAGTGAGCGCCCGGCAATCGACGGTCTGTCGCCGGCGCCGACCCAGCGCCGACCTTATTACTTATTCAGGTACCAGGGAACATTGATCACCACAACGCCACGGGTCCCTTGCATCAGCAACAAACCTTTCAACGCCGTGGACCTGTGATTGTGCAGCAGGTACTCGTACCAATGGCTCGCCACCAGTTCCGGCACTACCACCGCGATCCGTTGGGTGGGATCTGCCTTCACGATGTCGGACACATACTTCAGGATGGGCGAGGTGATGAACCGAAAGGGCGACTGCACAGAGACCACGCGAGGTGCCTGCTCACTGTGTCGCCTGGCGGCTGCATCCAGTTGCCCTTGCCAGTCCTTCGCCGTTTTCTCACCCACCTCGTCCGGACACTCAACGTGCAGCACACGAACATCGTCACTCAGCATGCACGCAAACCGCAGCGCCGCCTCCGAGGCCCGCGTCCACTCTGCTACCGGCAGCACAGCCACGGGTTTTGCCAACGGCTCCATCTCAATGTGATCGATCTTCATCTCCGCGCTGACGCGGCGGTAGTGGCGATTCACAGCCTTCATCATCACAATGAGCACCGGAATCATCAGCACGGTGATCCAGGCACCCTCCACGAACTTAGCCACAAGCACGACTATTGTCGTTAGCCCCGTTGCGATGGCACCTACCAGGTTGATGACCGTGTACAGCTTCGAGCGCGGGCCACCTTCGCGCCGCCAATGCATGACCATGCCTGCCTGCGACAGCGTGAAAGCACTGAACGCACCAATCGCAAAGAGCGGAATGAGCCGGTCCGTAACCCCACCAAACATGGTCAGGATAGCTGCCGAGAGCACGGCCAGAACAAGGATGCCTTCGTGGTACACCAGGCGCCGCCCGCGGATGGCAAAGAACCGCGGCAGGTAACCGTCCTCTGCAATGGCATGGCAAAGACGTGGGAAGTCTGCGAAGGCGGTGTTTGCCGAAAGCGACAGCAGCACAAGGATGGACCCGATCGTGACATAGTAAACAACGCCCTTCCCCGCCACCGCAGCGGTAATCATACTGAGCAGGCTCTGGTAGTTCTTGCTGCCTGGTTCTGTCGCCATGATGCCGTACGCCCTCGTCAGGTGTGCGATGCCGGCCAGAAAAATGCCCAGCAGTACCACGATCACGGCAAGCGTCCGCCGCGCGTTCTGCGAGGTCGGCTCGCGAAACGCCATCACGCCGTTGCTCACCGCCTCCACTCCCGTCAGCGCCGTGCATCCGCTGGCAAACGCGCGGATCAGCAGCCACGCGCCAAGGGCCGCAACCGCGTGTTCCGGTGCGGGCGGAACCACTACCGGCGTGGCATGGCCGCCGCCCAGCATCACCTTCACAGTGCCCCACCCAAGCACACCCAGCAGGCACACCACGAACAGGTATGTCGGCACCGTGTATACCAGGCCGTTCTCCCGCACGCCCCGCAGGCTGATGAGAGTCAGCAGCAGCAGGATGAGCAGGCAAATGGCCAGGGTATGCGGACCCCACGTGGGCACCGCGCTGACCAGTGCGCCTACCCCCGTCGAGATCCCCACGCCTACGTCGAGAAGATAATCGAGCATCAGCGCCGCAGCCGCCAGCAGGCCCACGTTCTGGCCCAGGTTTTGGCTGGCCACCGTGTATGAGCCGCCACCGCGTGGGTAGGCGTCTATCGTCTGACGATAAGAAAAATACACGATCGCCAGCAGCAGGATAATAATCAGGCTGATCGGCATAACGTATGCAATGCCCGCCGCCGCCGCCGGAATCAGAATCGTGAGCGCCGCTTCCGGCCCGTACGCCGCCGAACCCAGGGCGTCCAGCCCAAACGTCGGTACACCTGTCGTCACGCCGATCCGTTGCTCGCTATCTTCTTCGCTGGCGAGCGGCTTGCCGAGCAGTACATCCAT
>CAXTQE010000082.1:0-16328 GCA_964246225.1 uncultured Acidobacteriaceae bacterium
GAAATCAGGAGTTCCAGAGGAGGACCTGGATGGGGGTGGGGTTGTAGGCGTTGCAGGGATTGTTGAGCTGGGGACAGTTGGAGATGACCATGAGGACGTCCATTTCGGCGCGGAGTTCGACGTACTTGCCGGCGTCCGAGACGCCGTCTTCGAAGGTGAGTTTGCCGGCGGAGGTGACGGGGACGTTCATGAAGAAGTTGATGTTGGCGGTGAGGTCGGCCTTGGTGAGGGGATGGCCGGTGCGGGCGGACCAGTCGAGCGCGCCTAGGAGGAAGCTTTGGCGGCAGGCGTGCATGGAGTGTTTGTCGAGCGCGTAGCGGACCTGGTTGCTTTCGCAGGAGCAGGCTCCGCCGAGGGTGTCGTGGCGGCCGCAGGTGTCGGCGGTGATGGTGAGGAGGGTGTTGCGGAGAGTGGAGATGAGGCGGGTGCCGGAGGTGAGATAGAGGTTGCCCTGGGTGCGGATGGTGTCCTGGGCGCTGTAGCGGTCCGCGTAGTTGTGCGCGTTATAAAAGAGGGTGTCGACAGCCTGGTTGCCTTCGAGGTCGACGATCCGGACGTACTGGCCCTGGCGGATTTCGTGGAGGAAGAAGTCGCCGGCCGGGACGGTTTGGGTGAAGGTAGCGTCGGCGGCTTGTCGGGGGCTGGTTTGGAGTGTGGCTTCGGGCATGATGGCTTTTCGGGGGTACGGGTGAGAAGTCAAACGCGACGGCAATACGAAATACAGGGACCTTCGCTGCGCTCAGGATGACCTGAGGTCGGCGGCTTGTCGGGGGCTGGTTTGGAGTGTGGCTTCGGGCATGATGGCTTTCGGGGGTGCGGGTGAGAACAGGTCAAACGCGACGGCAGGTACGAAACACAGGGGTCCTTCGCTGCGCTTAGGATGACCTGAGGTTTTTGGGTTGGGCTGCGCTCAGGAGGATGTGAGGTTTTGGCTGATTACCACTAGAGGAAGTAGCGTTCGGTGAGGGTGAAGCCTCGGGAGTTTTCGGGGCGGAAGGTGCGGCAAAGGTCTTCTGAGGCGGGAGGAGGGACGCGCTTGATTGTGAGCTCGACGGGGCGCGAGGCGTAGGTTGGGGAGGGATCCAAGGGGTGCTGACAGGAGTTGAGGAGGATGAGGGTGTTCATCTCGGCGCGGAGCTCGACGAAGTTGCCGGCGACGGCGTTTCCGGTGACGAAGTTCATGGAGCCGTCGGAGTCCGGGTCGTCTGAGACTTCGACCTTTGAGAAAACGTTGATGTTCATCATGAGGTCGCGGGGGCCTAGGCCGTACTTGGCGAGTTCAATGAGGAAGCTGTCGAGAGTGTTTTGATGCCAGTCGTTGCGGGCCTCCTGGTAGTTGCTCTCACCGTACTTGGCCTTGACGAGGGCGCGATCGGAGCAGCCGCCGAGCGGATCATGCCAGCCGACCGTGTCGTCGGTGATGGAACAGAGGATGCGGCCCATGTCGGAGTAGAGGACGGCGCCGGCAGTGAGGCGGGCGATGTGCTGGGCCTTGAGGGTGTCGGGCAGGTTGAGGCGTTCGGAGAAGTTGTCGGCGTTGAACAGGAGGGCGGCGACGTTGGGGCCGTTCTCGAGTGCGGTGAGGCGGAGCGCGGTGCCGCGTTTGAGGACGTGGGACCAGGTGGAGTTTCCGGACAGGGTCTCCTGCCAGAGGGTGGGTTGGTCCTGCTCGATCAAGACTTCGGCCTTTCGGATTACTTCTGCTGCGGAGAGAAGCGCCAGACGGTGCCCTGGCGGAGGTTAGAGAGCCAAACGGAGCCGAGGCCGGCGCGGATGCCGTCGCCTCCCTGCCCTGCCCATTGCTTGACGACGGTGTTGGAGCTGGGGTCGATCTCGGTGACGGGGAAGTCGAACATGGCGGCCCAGACGGAACCTTCGCCGAAGGAGAGCTCGCCGCCGGGGCCTGGGATGCCGCAGGGGATGGAGGCGAGGAGCTTGTTCGTCTTCATGTCGACACGAGAGACGGAGCCGTCTCCCTGGTTGAGGGTCCAGACGGAGCCTTCGCCGACGGTGAGGAAGCGGGGTTTGGGGCCGATGGGGATGGAGGCGACGAGGGACATGGATTTGGGGTCGACTTTGAGTAAGGCGTTATGGGCGAACGAAGAGATCCAGATAAAGCCATCGCCGAAGGTGGGATTTTCAGAGCCGTCGGGAAGGTCGAGCGAGGCAGTGATGGTGTTGGTTTTGGGGTCGATGCGGATTAGTTTGGAAGGCTTGACGACGAACCAAACGGCACCGGCGCCGATGGTGATGCCACCTTCGGAGTTGGCGGCCTCGGCGGGCAGGCTGGCAATGGACTTGCCGGTGGCGGGGTCCACGCGCTCGAGGGTGAGGGTGCCGCAGCTGGGGACCCAGAGAGAGTCAAAGCCGAAGGCGAGACCGGCGCAGGGACGCTGGATGTCGGCGATGAGGCCGACGGTGTTCGAGGAGGCGAGGAGCTGGACGACGTGGTTGGCGCGGGCGGAGGAGACCCAGACGGCGGTGGGAGTCACAACGGACCAGTCGGGCGTGCCTTCGACGGGAAAGACGGCGGTTTTGTCGAGGGCTTCGAGCGGGCGCACGACACCGGGCGTGGAGACTCCGGGGCGAACGATGCGGGGTGGACGGGGGTGTGCGGGAGAGGCTGCGGGTGCGGAGGTCTCTGGCTGCAAACCTGGCTCCTGTCCACGCAGACCGGTCGGCGGAAGCAAGAAGACGGACGCGAGAAGCGAAAGGCACAGACAGCGGTTCGGCAAATTTCATTCCTTCCAGAGATTGAGCCAGAGATGGGTCAATAGAGCCCGCAAAAGTTTACCTGGATCGCTAAAGTATTTTGCATTCCCGCCGATGAAGAAGGTAGAGGCTGTTCTTCCGCAGGTTAGAGGAGTTTGGTTATGCGAGTAGCTCACCAAACTAGAACAAATTTTGAGGGTTCAGGAGGCGTCGATGGCTTTGCATTATGGACCGCATAGCTGGAGCGCGTACCAGAACCATTTATGGCTGGAATCGACGGATTCCATGAGAAACGTAGCCCCTCCGGGTGCTTGCCTAGAATGAGGTCAATGCGTTCAACATGTTTTGGAGTCATTTTGGAGCCGTTCCCGGGTGCGAGACGATGTGTGCTCGCGGCCGGTCTTTTGTTTTTGCTCTGTCTTGGCACGGCGGGTGCGCAGGGGCCCAGCTTCACGGTGGGCTGGTCTGTGTACGCGGGATGGAACCCGTACTTCTACATGCAGAAGTCGGGAATTTTAAAGAAGTGGGCGGACAGGTACGGGGTCTCGATCAAGGTGCAGCGTTTCGATTATGCGGCTTCGCTGGATTCGTTTGTGGCGAAGAATATTGATGCGTGCGCGATGACGAACATGGAGGCGCTTGACCTGCCGGCGGCTGCCGGGGTGGACTCGACCGTCGTGATCATGGGCGATTATTCAAACGGCAACGACCAGGTGCTGGTGCGGGGTGGACTGACGTTTGGGACGCTGCCTGGGCATCGGGTGATGCTGGTCGAGAAAACGGTGAGCGAGTACCTGCTGGAGCGCGGGATGGTGATGAGCGGCAACCAGGCGAAGCTGGGTGGGTTGAAGCTGCTGAACACGTCGGACTCGGACCTTGCTCCGGCGTTTCTGAACAACAAGTCGAATGAGGCGGTGGTGACGTGGAAACCGCTGGTTTCGCAGATTCTGGAAGACAAGAGCGTGCATGCAATTTTCAGTTCATCGCAGATACCTGGCGAGATTCTGGATTTGATGGTGGTGCGGACCGAGGTGCTCAACCGGCCGGACGGGTCTGGGCAGAAGTTTGCGAAGGCACTGACGGGCGCGTGGTTTGAGACGATGGAGCGGCTGAGCGGCGGCCCGCAGCAGGCAGAGGCGCTGAAGGGGAGCGCGGCGGCTTCGGGCGATTCGGTGGATTCGTACCGCGAGCAGTTGAAGACGACGGCGCTGTTTGTGACGCCGAAGTCTGCGGCAGACTTCACGACGAGCTCGATGCTTCGGCAAAAGATGGACCTGGTGCGGCAGTTTTGCTTTGCACATGCGCTGCTTGGTAAGGATACGAAGTCGGTCGACGACGTGGCGATTTTGTATCCGGACGGGTCGGTACAGGGCAAGAAGGACCGGGTGCGGCTGCGGTTCGATGCGGGATATATGTCGGCGGCGGCTCAGGGGAAGCTGTGAGGACGCGATGAGCTTTGCTCCGTTCGACATTCAGGCGAGGCCGAATCGCCTGGTGGCGCAGGCGTTGTCGTTTGTGTTTTTTGCGGTGTGTTTAGTGCTGTATGTGCATACGTCGAAGGTGCGGCACGGGGAAAACCCGGAGGACCGGATTGTGCCGAATGCGGCGCAACTGCGGGCAGGGGTGCATGCCTCGGTGCTCGAGCCAGCGGAAGAGGATGATTACGTTGCGCCGGAGGGAGCTTCGAAGTGGCAGCGGTTTCGGCATTCGATGATTGTGAAGGACACCCTGTCGAGCGGACGGCGTTTTGGAATTGCGCTGCTCCTTCTGGTGCCTCCGGTGCTGATTGCGCTGCACATTGGGCTGTTTCCGTACATGCATGCGGGAGGGATGCGATTTCTGCTGTTCTTTGACAAGATTGTGGCGTTGTCGCTGCTGCCGATTTTGTTCATTGTGTTTGGGATCGACGAGTGGTCAAAGGTTGCGCTGATCGTGATTGGGGTGGCGCCGACGCTGATGCTGGACGTGATCGGCATGGTGAAGGCGGTGCCCGAGGAGCAGGTGGTGAAGGCGTTTACGCTGGGGGCGAACGACTTCGACGTGGCGTACCGGGTGACCTTTAAGCAGATCTTGCCACAAATCCTGAACAGCCTGCGATTGAATTTGAAGCCCATGATGCTGTTCCTGTTTGCGGGCGAGATGATTGCGGCGAGTGATGGGCTGGCGTACCGGATTGCGATTATGCGGCGGCACATGGGGATGGACGTGATTCTGCCCTATGTGCTTTGGGTGGCGCTGCTGCTGTTTGGGGTGGATGTGTTTCTGCGTGTGCTGAACAGGAGGATGCATCCATGGTTTCAGACCTAGAGGCGGTCCGGCAGGCTCCGGCGGCTGCGGTGGTTTCGGCCGTGTCTGCGATCCATCTTGCGGATGTGTCTGTTGCGTACGCCACAGGGAAGAAGCAGAGCAAGACGATTCTGAACGGGATTGAGCTTGAGGTTGCGCAGGGCGAGTTTGTGGTGCTGCTGGGGGAGACGGGGTGCGGCAAGAGCACGCTGCTGCGGATGATTCTGGGCCAGGAGCAGGCGACGCGCGGGGCCGTTGTGGTGAATGGGCAGAGGGTGACGCGGGTCAGTTCGGCCTGTGGCTATGTGCCGCAGAGGTATTCCCTATTCCCTGACCGGACGGTGCTTGGCAATCTTATGATGGGGCCTGAGACGTCGGGTTTTCACCTCCTTGGCCGGCTGCGACCGACTTTTCGCGCTTTTCAGACGCAGGTTCGGGCCGAAGCATTGGGACAGTTGGAACGGATGGGGTTGCATGCGGGAGACGCGGACAAATACCCGCACCAGCTTTCAGGCGGCATGCAGCAGAGAGTGGCCATTGCGCAGGCGCTGATGATGAAGCCCAAGATTCTTCTGATGGATGAGGCCTTCAGCGCGCTTGATCCGGCGACGCGCACCAGTCTGCAACGGATGCTACGGGAGATCTGGCTGGAGACCAAAGCGACGGTGGTCTTCGTGACGCATAACACGGCAGAGGCGCTCTTTTTGGGCACGCGTGTGGTGGTGCTGGCTAAGCAGGGGGAAGCGGGAGCAAGCGTGGCTCTTGACCATCGGATGAGCAGGACGGGGATGAGTTTGAAGCGGGATGGGCAGGAGTTTTTGAGCTTGATGGAACGCGTCGAAGACTGCTCGCGTGGGGCGCAGACGAGACAGGAATCCGGCTTGAGTTTAGGGGAATTGGCATGAAGGCACGCGGCACAGAACGGCCCGGGATGTGGGGCGCATGTGCTGCGCTGATGCTGCTGACTCTGCTCGCGGGCAGGTCCGCCGCGGTGCATGCCGCGGTGCGCGGGCAGGAGGCGAGCGGTACGCCGAAGCAGGCGGTGGACATGCATGCGGCCTCGTCGGTGCCGGCGAGCACGCAGTCGACGGATGGGGCGGCCAAGGGTGGTGCGAAGTCTGGGCCGGCAAGTGGTTCCAGTGCGAAGTTGAAGACGGTGGCTGGTTCTGGGGCGGGGGCAGGAACGGTCGACTATTTCAACGCGCAGGTGCGTCCTGTGCTGGCCAACAATTGTTACAAATGCCATACGTCGGAGGAGATGGGCGGGCTGCGGCTGGACTCGCGCGCGGGCATTCTAAAGGGCGGTGATTCCGGGCCGGCGATCGTTCCAGGCAACCCGGAGAAGAGCCTGCTGATCCAGGCCGTGATGCAGACCGGCGATTTGAAGATGCCGCCCAAGAATCACAAGCTGACCGAGGGCGAGATCGCCGCGCTCACTGCATGGGTGAAGGCAGGGGCGATCTGGGACGATGCGGAAGCCACGAAGCCTGCAGGACTCGTATTGACTTCGGCCGCGGTGAAGGGTGGCGCGGGCGACGAATATTTTGAAAGCAAGGTCCGGCCCATCCTGGCCGAGCGTTGCGGTTTGTGTCACCAGGCGCGTTCGGCGGGTGGGTTGCAGATGGTGTCGCGCGAGGCGTTGATCAAGGGCGGCGACTCCGGGCCGGCGATCGTGCCGGGGGATCCGGACAAGAGCCTGCTGCTTCAGGCGGTGCACCAGACTGGCGAGATCAAGATGCCTCCCAAGGGGGGCAAGCTTTCGGACGAAGAGATCGGCGTGTTGAACGACTGGATCAAGATGGGTGCGCCCTGGCCGGCGACCGGCGTCGCGGTGCGGACGGAGCCGGACAAGATTACGGACGAGACGCGTCACTGGTGGAGCTTTCAGCCGTTGAGGGCTCCGGCCATTCCTGCGATGAAGGATGCGTGGGCGCGAACGGACATCGACCGGCTGGTGCTGGCGAAGTTGGAGGCCAAGGGGCTGAAGCCGGCGGCGCAGGCGGACAAGCGGACGCTGCTGCGGCGCGCGACTCTGGACTTGACCGGGGTGCCGCCGACCGAAGACGAGGTCCAGGCGTTTGAGGCGGACAAGAGCCCCGACGCATATGAGAAAGAGGTCGATCGTCTGCTGGCTTCGCCTCGCTACGGCGAGCGCTGGGGTCGGCACTGGCTGGACGTGGCGCGGTATGCGGACGACGATATTCGCGGGCTCGATCCGCGCGGGCGTGGGTATATGCCGCTCGATGGTGCGTATGTGTATCGCGACTGGGTGGTGAAGGCGTTCAACAAAGATCTGCCGTACGGCACGTTTGTGAAGATGCAGCTGGCCGGCGACCTGATGGAGAAGAACCCGACGCACGATGAGCTTGCGGCGACCTCGTTCCTTGGGGAGGCGCCGTGGATCTGGGATCAGGCGGAGCCGGTGCAGGGGCGCGCGGACGAGCGTAACGAGCGGATCGATGCCGTCACACGCGGCTATCTGGGCCTGACGGTGGCGTGCGCGCGGTGCCATGACCACAAGTATGACCCCATCCTGGCAAAGGATTACTACGCGCTGGGTGGAGTGTTCGCGAGCTCGACGTACAAGGAGTACAACCTAGTCCCGGAGGACGAGGTTGCGTTCTGGAAGCAGCGCTTCGACAAAGCCGACAAATTTGACGAAGAGTCACAGGCATACCAGAAGACGGCCAGTGAGCAACTAGCGAAGGCGATGGCCGCGCAGACCTCGAACTACATGGTGGGTACGTGGCGGGTGAGCGGCAAACCGAAGATGAAGGTCGAAGAGGTTGCAGAAAAGGACAAGCTCGACCCGGAGCAACTGGAGCGCTGGGTCAAGTTCCTGGCGAAGAAGCAGACCTTTTATCCGAACCTGCGTGACTGGCAGATGATGATCGTGCAGGGCGGCACGGAAGATCAAGCCAAGTATCTGGGCGATGTGTTTCAGGAGACGGTGCTCGACCTCGCGACGGAAGAGAAGAAGATCGAGGAGGACAACGACAAGATCAAGGCGAAGGCGGATGTTCCGGTGCGGCGCAAGAAGGAAGCCAAGCCAAATGAGTTCGATACGTACGACGAATTCTGTCCGGGCTGCACGCTGGAGTTGAAGGTGATGACTCCCGAGCGTGCGAACCTCTACTCCGATCTGTTCGTGCGGGCGCTTGGATCGGACGAAGGGCGCGGCGACCCGGGGCTGTTTGCGTATCGTGGCTGGGCGCTGCAACGGCGTATGGGTGCGGCTGAGCAGCAATACCTGGCGAGCCTGCAGGATGAGAGCAAGAAGCTGCACAAAGACATGCCAGAGCAGTATCCGTTTGTTCATGGGCTGACGGATAAGCCGAAGGTGACGGACATTGCCCTGAACCTTCGCGGAAATCCGAATGCGAATGGACCGATCGTTCCACGTGCGTTTTTGACAGTGCTGAGCAGTCCGGATAAGGAACCGTATACGCAGGGGAGCGGACGATTGCAGCTGGCGGAGGATATCGTTGCGACGCCGTTAGCCTCGCGGGTGATTGTGAACCGTATCTGGAAGTGGCACTTCGGTACGGGGATTGTGAACTCAGCGGACAACTTTGGAAAGGTAGGCGATCCGCCGTCCGATCCTGAGTTGCTGGACTACCTGGCGATCCAGTTCCAGAAAGACGGGATGTCGATCAAGAAGCTGCAGAAGCAGATCATGATGTCTGCGGTGTACCAGCAAAGCACGCATGAGTCGGCGGAGGCGAAGGAGAAGGATCCGGACAACCGGCTCTACTCGCACTTTACGCTGCAGCGCCTGGACGCGGAACAGCTTCGCGACTCGATCCTGTTTGTTGCCGGCGATCTTGACGAGAAGAAGATGGGCGGACCGCCGAAGGAGCTGAGCACGGAGAACACGCGGCGCACGATCTACGCCAAGGTAAGCCGCTTCCGGATCGATCCATTCCTGCAGGCGTTTGACTTTCCCAATCCAACTTTTACCGCGGAGCAGCGCTTTTCGACCAACGTTCCGGTGCAGCGGCTCTACTTCATGAACAACGCGTTTGTGTACGCGCAGGCGGGCAAATTGGCGGAGCGGGTCTATGCGCAGGGCGACGATGCCAAGCGAATTACCGCGACGTATGAGTATGTGTTTGCGCGGGAGCCTACGCCGAAGGAGGTTGAGTTGGGGCTTGAGTTCCTGAAGTCAACCCCGGAGAAGCCAGGCTATCTGGTGAACCAGGAGCCGCTGACGGCGTGGAAGCAATACACCCGCGCGCTCTTCAGTTCAAACGAGTTTGAGTATCTCAACTAGTTCCCTACCGAACTACGGAGAAGACCGATGTTCAGTCCTAAACCGAAGCCGATTCATCGCCGCGACGCCCTGAAGAAGATTGGCGGTGGGTTTGCATTTCTGAGTTTTGCCAGCCTGCTGGGAGAGCAGATCGCCGAGGCCGAGGCGACGCCGGAGTTGAACGTATGGATGAACAACGATCCGAAGTTCAAGCCGAAGGCCAAGCATGTGATCTTCCTATTTATGAATGGCGGCGTGTCGTCGATCGACAGCTTCGACCCGAAACCGGCGCTGGTGAAGTATGACGGCCAGGCGATGCCGGGAGGCGACCTGGGCCACGAGCGCAAGACCGGCAAGCTGATGAAGTCACCGTTTGAGTTCAAGAAGTATGGCAAGAGCGGCATGGATTTTAGCGAGCTGTGGCCGAACCTTGGCGAGTGCGCGGACGACATCTGCATGGTGCGATCGGTATTTACCGAGATCCCGAATCATGAGCCATCGTTGATCATGATGAACTCGGGCGCGAACGTGGCAGGACGGCCTTCGATGGGCGCGTGGCTGACGTACGGCCTGGGCAGCATGAACAAAGATCTTCCTGGCTTTGTGGTGCTGAGCCCGCAGGTTCCGACGACTGTGGGTCCACCGCTTTGGAGTTCGGGATTTTTGCCGGCGGTGCACCAGGCGACCTATGTCTCTGACAACGTCAAGGATAAGGAGTTTGATCCGTACAAGCTGATTCCGAATATCCATAACGAGCGGTTCGACCTTGCTACGCAGCGTAAGGAGCTCGACCTGGTCAAGAAGCTCGATGACCTGAACATGGCGGATTCGGAGGCAAACCCGCAGCTTGAGGCGACGATCGGCTCGATGGAGACGGCCTACCGGATGCAAACGGAGGCGCCGAACGTGTTCGATGTGCGCAAGGAGAGCGAGGCGACGATCAAGATGTACGGCGAGGGCTCGACCGCACGCGGCTGTCTGACGGCGGCGCGGCTGATCGAGAAGGGCGTGCGCATGGTGCAGGTGTACTACGCGGCGGGCGATCCATGGGACCACCACGCGGACATCCTGATGCACCGTAAAAATGCAAAGGACTCCGACCAGCCGTTTGCGGCGTTGATCAAGGATTTGAAGGCGCGCGGGCTGTTTGATTCAACGATTATTGTGTGTGGGTCGGAGTTCGGACGGACGCCGGTGGTGGAACTGGGCGGCGCGGGCACGCACAATGGGCGCGACCACAATCCGCACGGGTTTACGATGTGGCTTGCCGGCGGCGGCATCAAGGGCGGCACGACCTATGGTGCGACCGATGACTTCGGCTGGAAGGTAGCGGACAAGCCGGTGCATGTGCACGACGTGCACGCGACGATTCTCTACATGCTGGGCATCAACCACGAGAAGCTGACCTACCGGAACAGCGGACGCGATTTCCGGCTGACGGATGTCTCGGGCAAGGTCATTCACGACATCATCGCTTAGCGGACGACGGCCGGCACCGGCCCGGTAGACTGGGGCTGTGCCTGCGCTAAAGGAAGATCGAGATTGAGGATGGATGGAAGTTTCGTCAGGGTGGTGCTGGGTGTCGCGACAATTTTGGGCCTGAGCGGATGCCGGGCTACGCAGCCCGGGCGGGCGCAGACGGCAGCCATTACCTGGACCAAGCATCACGTTACGATCGGCGGGAAGGTTGACCAGAATCCGCTGAAGGCGACCAGCGAGACGATTGCGGACGGCAAGGACCTGTTCAAGTCGTACTGCATGGTGTGTCACGGGCTCGATGGCCAGAATACCGGGGTGCCGTTTGCCAAGACGCTTGATCCGCCGATCCCGTCGCTCCTGAGCCCGCAGGTGCAGGGGTACACAGATGGGCAGCTGCATTGGATTATCAAAAACGGCATTGCGCCCTCGGGCATGCCGCCGTCCGATGGCGAGTTCTCGAATGAGGAGATGTGGAGCATGGTGACCTACATTCGGCATCTGCCGCCGCAGGGTAGTCTTGGCGTGCCGGCTGTGTATAGCGGCAAATAGTTTGCTTTTCAGCTAAAGTTTTGGCTGCTTTGGTCGATAAGGACAATATGGCGTTTCGCGTGATGCTCGTGCTGTTCTGGTTCTTGGGATTGCCGGCGTGCGCGCAACGCATCGAGGTGATCGTCCCCGGGAACAAGCCGCTGAACGGGCACTTGATCCTGGTTCTCGCCAAGCGAGCGCAGCCGGAGCCGCGGATGCAGCTTTCGGAGGACTACGAGTCGGCGCAGGGCTTTGGCGTGGATGTGGAGAACCTGACGCCGGGTAAGCCGATCATGGTAGATGCGACGACGTTTGGATATCCCCGGCGTTCTCTGGCGGATCTTGAGGCTGGAGACTATTTTGTTCAGGCGGTCTTCAACGTTTACGAGCAGTTTCACCTCGCCTCGGGCAAGAACGTCTGGCTGCCTCCGGACCGGGGCGAAGGGCAGAAGTGGAATCAGAAACCGGGCAATCCTTTCAACCTGCCGGTAAAGCTGCATCTGGATCCGCAGGACAAGGCGGTGCTGAAGGTGACGCTCGACCAGAAGATTCCGCCTGTCGAGGGGACGGACGCTGACCCGGTGCTGATCGCGGCCAGGAGTCCCGCGGCCAAGTGGTTGAAGTACATGCGCTTTAAGAGCGAGAAGCTGAGCGCGTTCTGGGGACGGGACATGTATCTCGGCGCGTGGGTGCTGCTGCCGGACGGCTTTGACGAGCACCCCGACGCAAAGTATCCGCTAGTTGTCTATCAGGACCATTACCACGCAGCTTCGGGCCCAGCATTCAGCGCGGTTCCTCCTGATCCAGCTCATCCGCAGGGGAGGCGTGGCGGAGGCGAGGCGGCCTACCGGCTCTACCAGGATTGGACCTCCGGCCGCCTGCCACGGGTCATTCTGCTCTATGTGCAGAACGCCAATCCGTACTACGACGATTCCTATGTAGTCGATTCGGCAAACGTCGGACCGTACGGCGCGGCGATCAACGATGAACTCATTCCTGCGATTGAGAGCAAGTACCGCGGAATCGGCCAGGGTTGGGCACGTGCCACGTTTGGAGGCTCGACTGGAGGCTGGGAAGCCGCGGCCACGCAGATCTTCTACCCGGACCGCTACAACGGGGCGTATGCGGCCTGCCCCGACCCCGTCGACTTTCACGCCTACCAAGATGCCAATTTGTACGACTGGACCAACGCCTTCTATCTAGAAGGGGACTTCGGGCGGGTCGCAGTGTCCGCAGACCGCAAGCCGGATGGTACGGTGATCGCCACGATGCCGGGGGAGTACGCCTACGAGTACGTCCTGGGCACGCATGGGCGCTCGACCGAGCAGTGGGACATCTGGCAGGCAGTCTTTTCGCCGGCGGGACCGGATGGGTATCCAGCGGAGATTATTCAGCCGATGACCGGCGCGATCGATAAGACGACGCTGGCTTACTGGCACGACCACTACGACCTGACGGCGATCCTGAAGCGCGACTGGGCTACGCTTGGGCCCAAGCTGGAGGGCAAGCTGCACTTTGCAGTGGGCGACGGGGATACGTACTTCCTGAACAACGCCGTCCACTTGCTGCAGAACCAGCTGGAGGCGACGACCACTCCCCACTCGGACGCGACATTTCAGTACGGTCCGGGCATGCCGCACTGCTACACCGGCGGTCCGCCGGAGTACACCATGCAGCAGAACAACGCCAATTGGACACAACGTGTGTTGCCGCTGATGACGGAGCATATGCGGAAGACCGCGCCTCCCGGTGCGGACGTGCAGTCCTGGCGCTACTGACGCCTTCACCCATCCAGAGTTAAGCGAGCCCCGTCCGAACCAGGATCGGGGCTTTGTCTCGTTTTGCGTCATGTGTGAAAGAAGGTACGGTACACCACCTTTTCGGCTAGCGCATCGTCTCACTTTGCAGCTATATTCTGATGTGCCGTATAGATATTCTCTATACCCGTTGACAGAGCTTTTCTGCCTTCGGGGTTTACCACAACGCTGTTCTCACCGTGACCCTGCTACATGCTCTGTCTGCAGCTCGTGTCGCACTTTTCATTTTGGAGCGAATCATGTACACCCGTAATGTCGTCCTGTCCGCAGTTGCCGCCATGTCTCTTGTTCTTCCCGCCAGCGCTCTTCTTGCCCAGAGCAGCACTGCCAGCTCCGCGCAGACCCAGTCCGCCAAGCCTGCCGGCAAGCAGATCAAGTTTACGATTCAGAACAAGTCGGCCGCGCCTGTCGATTTGAAGAGTGGCGATGAGCAAATCCATCTTGCTGCCGGCCAGTCGCAGCAGGTTAAAGCTCCTGCCGGTACCAAGATTACGACGACCTCCGACTCGGCCACCAGCCAGGCGGGTACGGTTGCTGTCGAGGTGACAGATACCATGTCCGGTTCGACCGTGAATCTGCGGTAATTTGTCTCTTTGTGTCAACGGGGTGCGAGCATATCGCACCCCGTTTCTGCGTTTGGCTGGATCCTGCACCAACTCTTAATTGACGACCAAATAAGTCCGAATTAGACTTGGTTCAAGACCACAGTGCGGATTTGACTGCCTGGGGCTTTGATTGCGGTGCGCGCAGCTCAGGCGCCAGGGCAGGAACGGGCATGTTGCAGGCATTCATTATCACGCTTCGCGAGGGCGTGGAGGCTTCGCTAATCGTCGGGATCATCTTCGCGTATTTGGGCAAGATTGGGCGGCCGGAGCTGAAGCGGACGGTTTTTTGGGCGCTCGCCTCTGCAATTGCGGCCAGCGTTCTTGGTGCAGTCCTGCTTTCGCGGCTGCAGTTCAACCCGGACATCTTTGAGGGTTGGGTGATGCTGGTGGCGGCCTGCTTTACCGGCAGCATGATCTGGTTCATGAACAAGACGGCTCGCTCGATGAAGGGGGAGATCGAGGCAAAGATTGCCCGGGCGGCTGCTGGAACGTCCCAATTTGGGCTGTTTTTGCTGGTGTTTTTGCTGGTGCTGCGCGAAGGCGTAGAGACGGTGCTGATTCTGGCGGCGGTGTCGCTCAACTCGACGGAGCTGCTGAGCTTTACGGGAACGATGCTGGGCATCGCGGTGGCGGTGGTGTTCGGGGTGATGTTTGTCCGCGGCTCGCTGAAGATCAACCTGCAGCGATTTTTCCGGGTCACGACGATCATTCTCTACTTTGTAACCTTTCAGCTGTTGGTGAGCGGACTGCACGAGCTTTCTGAAAATGGCGTGCTGCCGTCGAGTACGGCGGAGATGCGGCTGATTGGGCCAATTGTGCGCAATGACCTGTTCTTTTTTGTGACGATGCTGGCGTTGGCGGCGATCATGATTCTGATGGAGCAGCGGCGGCGGGGGCCAGCGGTGTTGGCAGACGATGCTACTCCTGCCGATCGTCGCCGGGCGGCGTGGAGTCAGCGCCGGGAGAAGCTGTGGATGACGGCGGTAACCGGTGCGAGCTTCCTGTTTATTTTTCTTTCGACGGCGGAGTTTATCTATGCGAAGAGCTCGACGGAGCTGAGCGCGGCGGCTCCGGTGACGCTGGTGGGCGAGCAGGTAACGGTTCCGGTGGCGGAGATCAATGGCGATGGTGCGGAGTCGAAGCTGCACCGGTACGGCGTGCATGTGGACGATGCGCAGGGACACTCGGCTGAGGTGCGTTTTCTGCTGTTCAAAAAGCCGGACGGGAATATCGTTTCGGTCGCGGATGCGTGCACGATTTGCGGGCCGGTGGGTTTCTACATCGGCGAACAAGGGATTACGTGCAAGATGTGCGCGAGTCCGCTGAATGCGGCTTCGATGGGCCAGCCGGGGGGATGCAATCCGATCCCGCTGAAGTCTGCTGTCGCCGGCGGACAGGTGGTGATTGCGGCGGCGGATCTGCGGGCCATTGCACCGCGATTTGAGGCTGGTTCCGGTTCAGGGTCTGAGAAGTAGATGTTTCTGCGGCTGCTTTGGGAGAGCTTCGTCCGGCAACGGCGGCGAAAGGCACTGGCAGGGATTGCGATCCTGTTAGGGACGACTGCAGTAACGGCGATGCTGGCGCTCGCGACGACGATTGGGGATCGCATTCACCGGGAACTGGCGGTGTATGGGGCCAATATTGTGGTGACACCGAAGGCTGACACGTTGGAGGTGAAGGTGGGTGGAGAGGACCTGAAGCCGGCCACCGGCGGAGCTTCCCTGAAGGAGTCGGATTTAGAGAAGCTGAAGGGAATTTTCTGGGCCAACAATATAACGGGGGTTAGCCCGGAGTTCACCTTTCAAGGGAAAGTACAACCCACTGCCTCTAAAGATTTTGTACCTGTGCCGGTTACTGGGTACAGATTTGGCTCGGCTCGAGCAATGGCTGGCAACGCTCCCGCATTGCATCCCTGGTGGAAAGTCCAGGGTAGGTGGCCGCAGGCGGATGTGACCAACGGAGATGAGGCAGCTGTCGGTTTGAGTCTTGCGGCTCGCTTGGGTGTGAAAGTTGGAGACAAGCTTTACCTCAGGAGAAATGATGGTGACTCCGCTTCCCTGGGACAAGAACCGAGTGGTCGACCCACTGTTCTGTTTGTTGTTGGTGTGGTGACCACTGGCGACGCGACTGACGGCAAGGTTCTGATGAATCTATCGGACGTTCAGGATTTTCTGAAGATGCCGGGAGCTATGGATCACGTGGACGTAGCCGCGCGGACGCGACCCGAGGATGCGTTTGCGCGGCTGGATCCGGATAAGCTTTCCCCGAAGCAGCATGATGTCTGGTACTGCCGGCCGTATGCGAATTCGATCGCTTACCAGATCATGGAGGCAATCCCGGGGTCGCGGGCGGAGCAGGTGCGGCGCGTGGAACAGTCCGAGGGGACGGTGCTCTCGCGGATCAGTGGGTTGATGTGGCTGGTGTCAGGGGCGGCGCTGCTGGCGGCTGGGTTTGCGGTGTCGGCGGCGATGGCTACGGCGGTGCTCGAGCGGCGGGGGGAGATTGGGTTGATGCGGTCGCTGGGCGCGAGCAAGGGGGCGATTGCGCTGCTCTTTTACGCGGAGACTGGTCTGCTGGCAGTGGCGGCGGGGGCGGTTGGATTTGTGGCGGGGGCGGCGTTGGCGTTCTGGCTGGGAGGACGGATCTTTC
>CAXTQE010000083.1:0-16046 GCA_964246225.1 uncultured Acidobacteriaceae bacterium
TGTGGGGGGGGTCGGGGTGGGGTGGGCCCCGGGGGCCGGGCGGGGTGGGGTCGTTTCGGGTGTGGGGTTGCTAGGGGGCGGGGGGGGGGGGATTGGGGTGGGTGAAGGTGGCTTCGCCGCTGGAGCGAATGGAGCAAAGCATGGCTAAAACGCATCGTTCGTAGGAGGTATTGTGTCGTCGCGGTCCAGCAGAGTACAGGGGTCACAAAGAACGAAAACCGAAATTGTGGCTTCGCCAAAATGACGACTTACTACATGGCAAGCGAGCTGTAATTTGCTCAGGCGTAGACGACCTTGCGGGTGCCTCGGCTGACGATGCGGCCGATGAGGCAGTGGCGCTCGTTGGCGCGGTTGAGGATGGCCTTGGCTTTCTTGATCTGCTCGGCGGGGATGACGGCGATGAGGCCGATGCCCATGTTGAAGGTGCGGAACATTTCGTCCTGCTCGACGTTGCCGAGCTGCTGAAGATGGGTGAAGAGCGGTGGGACTGTCCACGTGGAGAGGTCGACGACGGCGTCGAAGCCGCGGGGGAGGATGCGGGGGAGATTTTCGGTGATGCCGCCTCCGGTGATGTGCGCGAGGCCGGAGACGAGGCCGCTTTCTGGGCCGCCGGCGGTGAGCTTTTTGATGACCGAGAGATAGCTGCGGTGAGTGCGCATGAGGGCTCCCCCGGTCTTGTCCTTGAGTTCGTTGACGTACTGGTCGGGGCCGTAGCGGGCTACCTCGAAGAGCAGCTTACGGGCGAGCGAGTAGCCGTTGGTGTGGAGGCCGTTTGACGGCAGACCGAGCAGGACGTCGCCGGGTTCGATTTTCTCGCCGGTGATGATGTCCCTTCGATTGGCAGCGCCGACGATGGTGCCGGCGAGGTCGTATTCGCCGTCGGCGTAGAAGCCGGGCATCTGGGCGGTTTCTCCGCCGATGAGGGCACAGCCGTTGGCGCGGCAGGCTTCCGAGAGGCCGCGGACCACGGTTTCGACGATGTCGCTTTCGAGTTTTCCGGTGGCGAGGTAGTCGAGGAAGAAAAGTGGGGTGGCGCCCTGGACGGCGATGTCGTTGACGCAGTGATTGACCAGGTCGGCACCGACGGTGTGATGGATGCCGAGCTCGAAGGCGAGTTTGAGCTTGGTGCCGACGCCATCGGCCGAAGAGACGAGAACGGGGTCGGGGAACTTGGCAAGATCGAGCGCGAAGAGGCCGCCGAAGCCGCCGATCTCGGAGAGCACTTGCTTGTTGAAGGTTTTTCGGGCGAGCATCTTGATGCGCTGCTTGGCGCGGTCGCCGGCGGAGATGTCGACACCGGCGTCGGCGTAGGAGACGGACACTTTGGGTTTTTTGCCGGAGTTTTCGGCTGCGGCCGGTTCAGCGGCGGTGGGTTCTAAAGGCATTTGCGGCGGTTCAGGCACGGAGAAGGCTCCTGGGCAAAGGGTCGCGACCGTGCCTGCGGACTGGGTCGCGGACCGATTGCGCGAGAGATCCAGTCTAGCAGGGGGTATTTCCACCTTATGTGAATGCCGGGGCTGGCTGGGCTTAGGATGGGACAGATGGAGCGACGGACATGCGGGTGATGGAGGGTTCGAGGCGATTGCAGCAGAGGGCGGCGAGCCTGCTGCCGGGGGGCGTGGACTCGCCGGTGCGGGCGTTCCGGGCGGTGGGCGGGCATCCGCCGTTTGTTCAGCGGGCCGAGGGCGCGTACCTGTGGGATGTGGATGGGAATCGGTACCTGGACTGTTTTGGGTCTTGGGGGCCGATGATTCTGGGGCATGCGTTTGCTCCGGTGGTGGAGGCGATCCGTGCGGCGGCGGGGCGCAGTGCGAGTTTTGGCGCGTCGCATGCGGATGAGGCGAACCTGGCCGAGCTGGTGACGCGGTGTTTTCCGTCCGTGGAGCGGCTGCGCTTTGTGAGTTCCGGCACCGAGGCGTGCATGTCGGCGATCCGGCTGGCGCGCGGGTTTACGGGGCGCAAGTTCGTGATCAAGTTCGAGGGCTGCTACCACGGGCATGCGGATGCGCTGCTGGTGAAAGCGGGCAGCGGGGTGGCGACCTTGGGCATTCCGGGTTCGGCGGGCGTGCCGGAGGAGACGGCGATGCATACGCTGGCGCTGCCGTATAACGACCTGGCGGCGGTGGAGACGGCGTTTGCGCTGCATCCGGGGCTGATTGCGTGCGTGATCGTGGAGCCGGTGGTGGGGAATGCGGGGACGATTGTGCCCGCGGCGGGGTACCTGGAGGGGTTGCGGCGGATGACGCAGGACCATGGAGCGCTGCTGATTCTGGATGAGGTGATGACCGGGTTTCGGCTGTCGCTGGGGGGCGCGCAGCAGCTCTTTGGGATCACTCCGGACCTGACGACCCTGGGCAAGATCCTGGGCGGGGGGCTGCCGTGCGGGGCGTTTGGCGGACGCGCGGAGGTGATGGAGTTCCTGGCGCCGCAGGGTCCGGTGTACCAGGCGGGCACGCTGAGCGGCAATCCGCTGGCGATGGCGGCGGGGATGGCGACCCTAGGCTACCTGCTGGAGCATCGGGACGAGGTGTATCCGCAGCTGGAGCGCGTGACGCGAGCGATGGCGGACGGGGTGGCTGCACTGGCGGAGCAGGCGGGCGTGCGAGTGACGACGAATCGCATCGGGTCGATGTTCACTTGGTTTTTTACGGAGCGGCCAGTGACGGATTTCGCGAGCGCGGCGGGATCGGATACGGCGGCGTTCGGGCGCTTTCATCGCGCGATGATGGAGGCGGGCGTGTGGTTGCCGCCTTCGCAGTTTGAGGCGGCGTTTCTCTCGGTGGCGCACGGGGAGCGGGAAGTGGCGTTGTTGCTGGACGCGGCGAAGGCAGCCCTGGCGGAGGGATAGGCGTGGCTGGTTCGGGCAAGGCGGGTCACGCGAGCGAGGGACGCATCGGGGCGCTTGACGGGGTGCGCGGGATCGCCATTCTTCTAGTCTTCGTGAATCACGCGTTCAAGGTGAGGCTGGCCTGGGCGGGCGTGGATTTATTCTTTGTGCTCTCCGGATTTCTGATTACCGGCATTCTGCTTGGGGTGAAGCATCTGCGGGCCGGAGCGTATTACGGGCGATTTTACGGGCGGCGGGCGCGACGTATTCTGCCGCCCTATCTGCTGCTGCTGGTCCTTACAGCCGTCTTCTTCGGGGTGGGATGGCTGCGTTATGGGTACATGTATGTGTTTTTGATGAACTTCGTGACGGCGTTTGGGATGCCGCATCTTTCGTCGCTGGATGTGCTGTGGTCGTTGGCGGTGGAGGAGCAGTTTTATCTGGTTTGGCCGGTGCTGGTGCTTTTGCTAAGCGAGCGAGCGCTGGTATGGGCGGTGGGTTTTTTGATGCTGGCCGCACCTTTGCTCCGCTTTGTCTGCTCGCCGCAGTTTTCCAGCTATGCTCCGGTTTATATGTTGACGCCGTTTCGCATGGATTTGCTGGCCGCAGGCGCGGGACTGGCTCTGGTTTGGCGCAAGCGGAGAGGTTGGATCATGCGGTTTGGCGGTTTTGGGCCGCTGTTCACGATCGGGGCCTTAGCGGTGCTTGCGGCGCTTTCCAAAAAGCCGGGGTTTTCTGTGACGGCGAACACTCCGTTTGCGAACGTCTGGATCTACGAGATGACGCTGGTGGCGAGCGCGGGAGTGGTCCTTTGGGCGCTCAGCGGGCGAGGGAGGCAGGTGCTCGAGTGGACGCCGATGCGCGCGCTGGGAAGGATCAGTTACAGCTTCTACCTGATCCACACGACAGTGCTGATTGTGCTGGAGCGGTATCTTGCCGGACGCTGGCTGGTGGCGGGGCTGACGTTTGTGATCTCACTGGCATATTCGGCCCTCTCCTGGAGGTACCTGGAGCAGCCTATGCTTTATGGCGGAAGCCGGAAACAGGCAGAGGCGCTTACGGAGGAGCGGGCGGTGCGCCAGCAGAAGTAAGTCTCGGCTGACCATGGCGGCGATTATTCTGTGCGCGGCTGGTAGCGAGCGTAGCGGCCAGGGACCCTGTGTTTTGCGGGGGCATAGGTGACGGAGCGCCAGTGAAGGTCGGGCTCCCATTTGCCTTTGTAGAGCTGGGCGCTCACTAACTGGCCGCAGACCTCGCAGGGATGCTCTTTCCAACGTGCCCGATCGGTATCACTGAACAAGGCTTTTTGGACTTCATTGGAGTAAGCTCCCGGACACGGCTTGAGTGGAGAAGGCGACATGATGGATTCCTTTAGTTGCACCTAACTGGATTGATCGAGCGCGAGCCGGGACTCAAATCTCGAACCGCAGGCGAAGAGTTGCGGTGAGTGTAAGTACGTTCAAGTTTACCTGCGTACGGACGCGGGCGTCTGTTCTCTCGATAACATAGTCGCCGTGTGCAGCCGTATTTCGGGAGAAGCAGCAGAGCGTAACCATTTCGTTCGACTCGAACTGGTTACCCTTTCACAACGGCCTTAACGATGGGAGCTCCGTCCAGCACCTCCGCGATGGCAGGATCCCGTATCGTTTCAAGCACTTTCTGGACAACCTGCTGGTCGGTTTCCGCAGATTTTCGGATCAGGACCGGGTAAAGTACTACAAATGCCAGGCTGTCCGTGAGCTGGAGCCGGCTCTCGACGTGCGGAGCTTCGAGCGCGGCATCCATCCAGGACTCTACCTGGCGATGCTGATCCTCGATGGCGGACTTGTAGCTGTTATAGACCGCTTCGATGGCGCTTCGGATGGTTTCAGTAGCCGGCAGGTAGTTGGTTCCGGATTTGAGTTTCAGGGTGAGCTCATGCCAGGCGTAGTCGGTACCGGGGATCTGTTTATAGAGCGGGGTTCCGGTCTGGAAGAGCACGGAGTTGGCAAAGACGGCGATGCGTCCGGTGGGGTGCGACTCGGTTCCGGTGCCGGTGAGCTCCATCATGTAGAAGCGCACCAGGCCGACCTCGACGACGTCTCCGGTGACATTGGCTACTGTGATGCGGTCGCCGACGCGAACCCCGTAGCGGCCCACGATAAAGAAGTATGCAGCGACAGAGAGCAGGATGGTTTGCAGCCCGACCGCGATGCCGGCGGTGATGAAGCCGGCAAAGGTAGCCAGCGAACTGAACTGGGTGACGAAGCCGAAGATGAGCACCAGGCCGCTGAAGAAGCCGATAACCATGCGTCGCACCAGCATCAGCTGACGGCGCCGGCGGACGTCCTGGATGTAGCGGGTGGTGAGCCTCCGCCAGGCTTCGCCGACGCCTAGAATGATGCCGAGCGCGACGGCGATGCTGATGACGCGCAAGAGCAGCGCATGCACGATGGTGCTGCGCTCCGAACTCACGGCCGCGCGCCAGGAGAGCAGGTTGGCCCGCGCCTGCTCGAGCAGCAGCACCTCCTGGCTGATCGGGACGGCGACGTCAGAGACAGCGCGAAAGGCGTCGGTGAGCTGGTCGAAAGTTTGCTTGCGCGCCGCGATGATGGACTCCGGGGAGGCGGTTGCGGCGGGAGCACTTCCGGGGGCGGCGAGGGCCGGTGTGCTTGCCTGCAGACTTTGCCCAGCAACCAGCGTGGCACGCAGAATTTTGATGAGCGGCGTCCTCAGGTCCACGCTTTGGTCGTGCAGCAACTGCGTTTCGGCGATCTGCTGATCGATGGCCCGCTCGGTCCCCAGCAGCTGAAAGAGCACGATCGCCTGACTGCTCACGCCTGCGTCATGGAGGGAAGCGATGCTCTCGATGGTACCGGCCACCGGCTTGACCTTGTTGTTGATCAGCTCCGGCACGGCGCTTTGCAGCTGGTTGATCTGTCCCTGGAGGCCGGTATCACCCTGCGCGCTGGAGGTGCCGACAACTTTGTTGAGAGCTTCATAGCTGGCCCTGGCCAGTTCCAGCTGACCTTCGGTATCCTCCTTCTGCAGCTGCAGCGCGGCCCTGGATTTGGCCGGGGCCTTGGCGATTTGCTGGTCAAGCGCCTGATCCTGCGCCTGAAGTTGCGTGAGCTGGGTAGCTACTGTGCCTACGGAGGAGTTCAACCGGGAACCCTCGGCCTGGGGCGTGGCCGTGGCCCCTGGCTGGCCGGCTTCTACCCGGGAAAGCAGCGTCGCTTCATCGCGCGCCGACTGGAAAGCCAGTTGCGCGGCCTGGGTTGCCTCCGCTTGCGCCTGCTCGGCATAGAGCATGTCGCTTGGCTCGCCGGTCTTCTGGATGGGCACAATCGTCATCCGGTAGTAGCGAATGACCTCGTTCAAGTGGGCCAGGATCTCCGTGGAGCGACTGCTGACGTTGATGTCCCTGGTCAGCTGGGGCGGCAGAGGTTTGGGAAGCTCGGCCAGGCGCACAGCCGTGGCTGGCCTGGGCGCGGTAGGCTGGCCGGGCGCGGCACCCTTGGCTGCCTGCGCGCCGGCGTCGGCTGAAGCAGGCTTGGCGGTGGTGGTGGCCGGGACGGTTTGCGGGGTCGCGACGGGAACGCCGAAGCCCGCGCACAGGCACGCCAACAGGACGGCTCTCATTAAGACGGCGGAAATGCGGATAATCACCTCACACAGGATTTATCGGCCTTTGCGCCGAAAACTTTAGACGAACCGGTCACTTTTCAGTTTACTGTCTTGAGCATTGCCTCCTCGCGTGCCTCCTGCGATACTTAGTTGTGCCCAACACGCACATCCCAGACAACCAACGAAAGAGGTCGAGGACATGTCTGCAAAGTACATCTTTGTAACCGGAGGTGTCGTGTCTTCGCTCGGCAAGGGTTTGGCCGCGGCCTCGATCGGCGCGCTGCTCGAAGCTCGCGGGATCAAGGTCAACCTGATGAAGTTCGACCCGTACCTGAATGTCGATCCGGGAACGATGAGCCCCTTCCAGCACGGGGAGGTGTTCGTCACCGACGACGGCGCCGAGACGGACCTCGACCTGGGCCACTACGAGCGCTTTACCCATGCGAAGTTGACGCGTGACAACAATCTGACGACCGGCCGCATTTACGAGCAGATCATCACCAAGGAGCGCCGCGGCGACTACCTGGGCAAGACCGTGCAGGTGATTCCGCACGTGACCAACGAGATCAAGAATGCGATGCGCAAGGTGGCCGCCGACTGCGAGGTGGCGATCGTCGAGATTGGCGGGACGGTGGGCGATATCGAGTCGCTTCCCTTCCTCGAAGCGATCCGCCAGATGCGCCAGGACCTGGGCCGCGACAACACCTTGTTTGTGCATGTCACGCTGATTCCCTGGATCGCGGCGGCACAGGAGCTGAAGACGAAGCCGACGCAGCACTCGGTGAAGGAGATGCTCTCGATCGGCATCCAGCCGGACATTTTGCTGTGCCGCTCGGACCGTGCCGTGCCGCGGGAGATGCGGTCGAAGATTGCGCTGTTCTGTAACGTCGAGGAGCGCGCCGTGATCGCTGCCCGGGACGTGGACTCGATCTACGAGGTGCCGATCAACTTTGCGCAGGAGGGTGTGGACACCCTTTCGCTACATTATCTGCGGATTGCCGCGAAGAATCCGGATCTTTCCCGCTGGACCGACCTGGTCGAGCGCGCCTACCACCCGAAGGATACGGTTTCGATTGCGGTTGTCGGCAAGTATGTGGAGTACGAGGATAGTTACAAGTCGCTGAAGGAGGCGCTGGTGCACGGAGCGCTCGCGCACAACCTCAAGCTCAACGTGACGTGGCTCGAGGCCGAGGGGTTGGAGGCTCCGGATTATCGCGAGCAGTTGGCGGGCTTCGACGGCATTCTGGTTCCGGGAGGCTTTGGCAAGCGCGGCATCGAAGGCATGCTGAACGCGATTCGTTACGCCCGCGAAGAGGAGGTGCCGTACTTCGGCATCTGCCTGGGCATGCAGACGGCGTGCGTGGAGTTTGCGCGCAACGTGTGCGGGCTTGCCGGGGCGAACTCGGGTGAGTTCGATCCATCGACGCCGCACCGGATCATTTTTAAGCTGCGCGAGTTGACGGGGGTTGAGGAGATGGGCGGCACGATGCGGCTGGGCGCGTGGGCGTGTGTGCTCGAGCCGGGCTCGCTGGCCGAGAAGGCCTACGGGACCAAGGAGATTTCAGAACGCCACCGGCATCGCTACGAGTTCAACCGGGAGTATGAGGCGGTACTGACGGGCGCCGGGCTGCAGCTGACTGGGACGACGCCCGACTCGACGTATGTGGAGATTGTGGAGATTCCTGGACATCCGTGGTTTCTGGGCTGCCAGTTCCACCCTGAGTTCAAGTCCAAGCCGCTCGAGCCGCACCCGCTGTTCCGCGATTTCATTGGGGCCAGCTACCGGAAGAAGCTGAAGCTTCCACGGGAACTGATTACCGAAGGCGAGACGCCCCATACGGCTGTTCCTGCGGCCAAGGCTTAGGTTGTCGCTGGACCGAGCAGTACAGAGCCGGGCACACGCTTCGTAAGTGCCTTGTCGAAGGTAACAAAGCTATACCCGCCAGCCTGGGCGAAGGCAGCAAGGTAGCCGTCCGCCCAGAGCTTTGGTGAAATCTCGTCACGCGTTGTGGAACGCCGAAAAAGCAGGTCAAGACCAGCCGGTTCCGCGACAAGCCTTATGGTTGGATTGCTCAGGAATGTGTCGAAGACCTTCCAGGATGCCGCTTGCGTCATGACCTCCAGCCCCATCGCGTCACGAGTGGTGAGAAGTCGTAGAAGCCCGAGTTGGGTGAACCGGCAAAACAGAATTGGCCTACGAACGCCCACATCTCCGGACCACTCGACTGCACTCAAATGGTGAGGGTGGATGGGATGCGCCAAAGCGAGCCAGACATTGATGTCAGGGAAAAGGGATGTACTCATACACCCCTTCTGGTCCCAACTTCAACGATCCTGGATTTTTCGATTTGATCTTAGGCAGAATTAACCGCCCTTCTGGGTGACCTTCCTTTTCAGGTTCAAGCACGGTCTGCACCCCTCTTAGAACCAGTTCCTTCACCGAACGTCCTTCTGAGGCGGCTTTGGTCTTGAGTTCGCGATAGGTCGAGTCCGGAATGTCCACGGTAGTTCTCATAGGCATAAGCTACCATATTTATGGCAGATCTAAGTGAAGCGTAACTTGCCGGAAGGGTGTGCCAGCCAGCATCCTTGAAGGATGACCACGCAATACAACCGCAGCCATGGAGGTTCGGGTCCCTTTCTGGCCTTTCTGCTTGCTTTGCTGATCGGCGCTGTGGGCCTGGCTTTCTTTCTGCGTCATGCCCGCGCGGGGCTGCCGGGGCGCCTCGCCACTCTGATCTCGGGCCGCACCACCAGTTTTGACACCTCGGTCCCGGTGGTGGTCGCGCAGATTCAGCGGCTGAGCCGGCTGGAGACGGTTGTCTATTCGCTGGATACGGTGGTCGAAGGGGCGCACAGCAGCCCGGTGATTCCGGACATCCTGGCCGGCGACAAGATCCTGCTGGTGTGTCACGGGGAGTCGATCGCGGGGATCGATCTGGCCAAGCTGAAGCCGGAGGACGTTCGTATCGACCGGAACGACCAGCGCTCGGTGCATGTGAATCTTCCTGCGTCCGAGCTGTTCCTGACGACGCTGGACAACCAGCACACCCGCGTTTACCTGCGCACGACCGGCTTGCTGGTGCCGGCCGACCCGAATTTGGAGAGCCAGACTCGGGTCAAGGCGCAGCAGCAGTTGCAGGCGGCGGCGCTCTCGGACGGAATTCTGGACGCGGCCCGGAAGAATGCGCGGACGACAATTGCGGCTCTGCTGTACGGACTTGGTTTTGAGCACGTGGAGGTCACTTAGAGGAAGTGATCCCACAAAAGGGGTATGTTCCCACTGCCATGAGCGTGGGTTATGATCCACACATGATGTTGTCCTTTCTGACAACGCGGTGGCTCGGCGAGAGCCCGGTAGAGCTCTCCGAAGTGTTCCCCGAGGAAACGGTTGAGATGTTAGCGGACGCTCTTCCGGAGATCGAGGAGTCGGCGCTCCTGAAGACGGCAGGCTGGATTTCGGCTGGTCTGGGAGCACTGGCGTTGGGGCTTTTCGTCGGGCGTGAGCTGCGGCAGCGGTATAAGTTCAATCGGCGCACGCCGTATGACTTCTACTCGCACTCCGGCGATGAGACAGAGCTGGAGTTCGGCGTTGGCGTTTAGCTGGCCTTGCCTCGCTTCCTGCGGAGACGCGCGCCGCTGATTTACCATCGGAACCGATGGACACCTTAAAACCAGCCCTCCTCTTTCCTGGCCAGGGCTCGCAAACTGTCGGCATGGGCCGAGATCTTTATGACGGCTATCCGGCGGCGCGCGCAGTCTTCGAGGAGGCGGATGCGGCGCTGGACTTTTCGCTTTCGTCTCTCATTTTCAACGGGCCGGCTAAGGCGCTGCAGCAGACCGAGCACACACAGCCTGCCCTGCTGACGGTTTCGGTCGCAGCCTGGCGAGTGCTGGCTGAGTCTGTGCCTGGGCTGACCCCGTGTTTCGCGGCCGGGCACTCCCTGGGTGAGTATGCGGCGCACGTAGCGGCGGGGACGCTGAGCTTTGCCGACGCGGTGCGCACGGTGCGCCTGCGCGGGCAGTTCATGCAGGAGGCGGTTCCCGCGGGCGAAGGCAGCATGGCTGCGATCCTTGGCCTGGCTGCCGAGCAGGTGAACGATCTGTGCGCGCAGGCCGCCGATGAGCTTTCGGTGCCGACTGCGGCCGACGCTACGCCGACCGAATCGGACGAGGTACGGGCGCAGGTTGCGCGGGCGATCGTCTCGCCGGCCAATCTCAACTCTCCCGAGCAAATCGTGATCTCCGGGTCGAAGGCCGCGGTGGACCGAGCGGTTGAGCTTTGCCGAAGCGCCGGCGCCAAGAAGGTGGTTGCCTTGCAGGTCTCGGCTCCGTTCCATTGTGCGCTGATGCAACCGGCGCAGGAGCGTCTCGCGACGACGCTCGAAGCGCTCACGCTGGAGGACCCGGCGTTTCCGATCGTCTCGAACGTCGATGCACGCCTGATGACTCGGCATACCGACATTCTGGACGCGCTGATTCGCCAGGTGACCGGCCCTGTGCGCTGGGTGGAGTGCGTTGAGCTGCTGGTAGCGCAGGGGGCTACGCACCTGATCGAGCTCGGCCCGGGCAAGGTGCTTACCGGGCTGACCCGGCAGATCCTGGGGCGCGGCGTTCTGTCGCCAGTCAGCCTCAACGTTGAAGACAAGGCGTCGCTAGAGAAGACAGTGGCCGCGCTTACCGCGGACCAAGGAGCCCAGGCATGAGCGCACCCGTACACGCCGGAGACGTCATCGAAGACTTCACCACGGAAGACCAGGACGGCCATACCGTCACGCTTTCCAGCTTCGCCGCGAACCCCGTGGTGCTGTTCTTCTATCCGAGGGCCGACACCCCTGGCTGCACGGTAGAGGCGTGCAGCTTCCGGGATGCGATTTCAGATCTGAAGGACGCGGGCGTGACGGTGCTCGGCATCTCGCGCGACACGGTCAAGGCACAGAAAAAGTTTGCTGAGAAGTTCCACCTGAAATATCCGCTGCTTGCCGACCCGGACGAGAAGATTTGCGACGCCTTCGGCGTGATCAAGCCGAAGAACATGTACGGCAAGATGGTCAAGGGAGTGGAACGGAACACGTACCTGATTGCGCCGGCGGACGCGGAAGGCAGGCAGAGGCTACTGCATCTGTGGACCAAGGTGAAGCCGGAGGGACACGCCGAAGAGGTGCTCGCCTACGTGCAGGCGAACGTGCGGGCTTAGCGCAGGATGGCGTCGTCTGGTCAGCTCGCGCGGGTGTCGGCTGTCTCGCTGGCGGCGGCCGGGGTGCTGTGCGGGCTGGGCTACTACAGCATCAGCTACCCGGAGTCGCAGGTTTTTGGGCGGACGCTGGTTGCTCCTCCGCTTCCGGGCCAGGTTGCTCTGACCTTCGATGACGGGCCGAATCCTGTGGCTACGCCGCGCCTACTGGATGTGCTTGCCCGCAACCATGTGCGCGCGAGCTTTTTCCTCATCGGCAACTTCGCCCGCCAGGAACCTGGGCTAACGCGCCGGATCGCGGCGGAAGGGCATCTTGTCGGCAATCACACTCTGAGTCATCCCTGGCTTCCGCGCCTTTCGTCGGCGCGCATTCGGCAGGAGATCGCCGGGTGCAACCACGTCCTCGAGGATATTCTGGGGGCGCCGGTGCGCCTGTTCCGGCCGCCGCACGGGGCACGGAGGCCGGCCGTGCTCAAGGCCGCTGCGGACCTTGGGCTAAGAACGATGATGTGGAACCTGATCCTCGAGGACTGGAAGCCGCAGTCGCCCGAGACGCTGCTTGCCCGGTTGGAGCGTGGCATTGCCGGCAACGGTGCGCGGGTGCGCGGAACCAACGTGGTGCTTCATGATGGCGGCCAATCGGCGCTGGGCGAGCCTCGCCTGCCGACTGTGCGAGCGGTCGAACTTCTGCTCGAACGCAGGGAGCACACTTCGTTTGTCACTCCGGCGGACTGATCGAGGCAGAGCCAGACAAGGTGAATGGCAGGCCTCCGGATCCGGGGCTACGCTTCACCGTGCAAAGTTTTCTAGTCTGCCTGGTGTACACGGTTTGATCGTATTTGTATTGATGCGCGAGTTTCATGGGGTTTGAGCCGCAGGCCGTCTTTGCCTAAATCGACTTGGCTGCCGTGATTCGAAGCGTCGGGAACAACTCGCCGTCTCCCGGCGCTCTCTTAACTGTTTGAAAGGAGCAGATATGACCAAGTTGAACGTTCTTGCGCTTTCTGCTTTAGCAGTTGCGGTCGCGGGTGGGCATTCGGTGGCACCTGCGCAGATTTCGGTCAGCATCGGGGCCGAGCCGGGATGTCCGTACGGGTACTTTGACTATTCCCCGTACTCTTGCGCTCCGTACGGGTACTACGGACCGAGTTGGTTCAATGGAGGAGTTTTCATTGGTGCCGGTCCATGGTTCCATGGACATCGTGGATCTTACGGGTATGTGGACAACCGCTACGATCCGCACCATGGGTACAACGGACCTCTGCCGAACCGTGGGGAACAGGCCTTCAGTCATTTTCACGGCAATGAGGGACGCGACGGACAAGGCCATGTGGGCAACCCCGGCCATGGTCCGGAGGGAGAACACAATGCCGGTTTTGCAGGCGGGGGCCATGAAGGTGGGGGTCACGAAGGTGGGGGCCGTCGCTGAAGCATCGTAGTTGCAAACAAAAGGGCTTGCTTCGGCAGGCCCTTTTGTTTTGGGGAAGTTACCCTGCGGCCCTCGCCACCCGCACCATCTCTACCAGCGCTTCCCGGGTTGCCGAAGCCGTAAGGACTTCCCGAGGGAAGGCGATTCGTGTACCTTTCATCCCGTCCGCCGTTTTTAGCCGCAGGGCAAAGCCCAGGCGGTCGACTGCGGTCATGGACGCTTCGGTCGCCTGTATGCCCGAGCAGGTGCGCGCGAGCAGGAGCATAGCGTCCACGTGGTCGGCATTCATGTGCGCCAAAATGGCCGGAGCCTGAGACGCAAGTGGATCGGGCGAAGCGGCGTCGTAGTCGACCGCTTCGACCCAGCCCATGACGCCAAAACCTCCCACGTAGTAGAGGTCCAGGGGTTCAAGCCGGAAGAAGTGGAAGTCGGCGAAGTCGACCCAGTAGCGGCTGTTTTCATGCACGGCCAGGTAGGTCTCTCGTACGGAGGCTAGGTCGCTTTCCGGCACTGGGAGGGCATTGCCGACCAGCGTGGCGCGCGCGGCGCCGAGAGGATCTCCGTCTTCACCGGCCTGTGTGACGAAGAGGCTGGCGCGCGGGTCTGCCTTGAGGTTCTGGGTGTGCATGGCCATGTTGCTGATTAGAAAGAGCGGGCGGCCCTGGGCGTCGAGCGCATACGGCATCAGCGAGCCGAACGGAAAGCCGGCGTGCTTGCGAGATAAGGTGCAGAGCGTCGCGACGGTGGCTCGGGAGAAGAGCGTGCGGACGCGTTCGGCGTGGCTCGGCTCCGGTACCTGCGGCAGCGGGGGACCCGTGTAGGCGTGTTGGCGTGGAGCTGCGGTTGAATCGGATGGCATGGGAGACCTCGGGCTGAGCTGATTTTAGTCTGCGCCTGCGCTGACCCGTTGGTGGGATGGCGCGACCGGGCTTGCCGGCCGAAGCTAAGCGGAGAGGATGAAGCGCGTGCAAGCGCAACGGAGCGTGGCGAGAAAGAAGGGAGCTCCCGGCCGGCTGAACGGCTGGCGGATCGCCTTCGAGCGAGCGTGCGTGATGGATCTTGGGACCCTGGCGCGGCGGTTCGGCCGCACCCGCGCGCGGCCGGCGCATCTGCATCTTGGCGAACGCGGCGAGCTCGAAGCACTCTTCTTTCTTCGACGACAGGGATACGTCGTAGTCGCACGGCGCTGGTGCAGCCAGGAGCTCAGCGGCGATCTGGACCTGGTGGCGTGGGAAGGCGACACGCTCTGTTTTATTGAGGTCAAGAGCCGTTCCGAGCGCGACCAGACCCCGGCGGCGCTTGCCATTGGCCAGGCGAAGCGACGCATTCTGAGCCAGATGGCGAGGGAGTACCTACGCATCTTGCCTCGGCCGGCCAGTCTCGGCGAAACGGAACCCGTGCTGACGCGCTTCGACTTCGTGTCGGTGTACCTGCTCGACACGGGGACGGAGTGCGAGCTGCTGCGCGATGCCTTCGATTGGCGAAAAGACCAACGCTCCCGGTATGGTGTCTAAGTATCTGAGGATGCTTCGATGACCCTGCTCAACGCCCCGGCCTACGACGAACGCAAGGAACAGCTTAAGAAAGCCGCGCTGATCAGCGCCGGGATCGGCTTTGCCCTGCTGGTGGTGCTGACGCTGGCCGGGTATATCTCCGGCCACGGATGGTTGTTCTCGAACCTGCCGGCGGAACACCGCGTGAGTACCTTCTTCGCGGCGTTAGAAACCAAGGACTATCCCAAGGCGTTCGCGATTTACAACAACGATATGGACTGGCAGCAGCATCCGGACAAGTACAAGGATTATCCCGAGACTTCGTTTCAGGAAGACTGGTCGCATCACGATCCTATCGACGGCCCCGTGAACACGTATCACGTGGACATCTCGCGCACCGACGGCGAGGGCACGTTTGGCACTGGCATCATCGTGGCCGTGACGGTGAACGAGAAGAAGCGCGTCTTCATGTATTACCTGCGCGAGAGCGGCGCGCTGACCTGGCCTGCGTTCCACGAGCTCGAATATTAATCCTGCTAGGATGGCAGTCTCGGAGGTAGCTCTCTATGTCCACCCTGGTTTCGCCCCTGTCTACGCCGCTCGCATCGTCTCAGCCTCGTGAACTTTCGCACTGGATTGGCGGCCGGGCTGTACCGGGAACCTCGGGCAGGTTCGGCGACGTGTTTCATCCGGCCAGCGGCCAGGTGCAGGCGCGGGTGCCGCTGGCGAGCGAAGCGGAGGTCGAGGCTGCAGTTTCTGCCGCGTCCGCTGCGTTTCCGGCCTGGTCCGCGCAGCCTCCGTTGCGGCGCGCGCGGGTGATGTTCCGCTTCCGGGAGATCTTCGAGCAGCGCCTGGACGAGATCGCCGCGCTGATTACCCGCGAGCACGGCAAGGTCAACTCCGACGCTCGTGGGGAGGCTACGCGCGGGCTGGAGGTGGTCGAGTTCGCCGCCGGCATTCCGCAGCTGCTCAAGGGCGAGTACACCGAGCAGGTGGGTCCGGGCATCGACAGCTGGAGCCTGCGGCAGCCGCTGGGGGTGGTCGCGGGCATCACGCCGTTCAACTTTCCGGCGATGGTGCCAATGTGGATGTTTCCCGTCGCTTTGGCGTGCGGCAACACGTTTGTGCTGAAGCCGAGCGAGCGCGATCCGAGCGCGTCCCTGCTGCTGGCGGAGATGTTGCAGCAGGCCGGGCTGCCGGATGGCGTCTTCAACGTGGTGCACGGCGACAAGCCGGCCGTGGATGCGCTGCTTGGGCATCGCACGGTCCAGGCCGTCAGCTTTGTCGGCTCGACGCCCATTGCGGAGTACGTCTATCGCGAAGGCACCAGGGCCGGCAAGCGCGTGCAGGCATTGGGCGGCGCGAAGAACCACATGATCGTGATGCCGGATGCGGACCTCGACCAGGCGGCGGATGCACTGGTAGGCGCGGCGTACGGCTCGGCCGGCGAGCGCTGCATGGCGATCTCGGTCGCGGTGACGGTAGGAAGCGAGACGG